>JAJYMP010000238.1 GCA_021786915.1 Chloroflexota bacterium | reverse complement strand
CTGCGTGCGGGGCTTGACGGCGCGCGCCGCACGTGCCACACTCACGGCACGATGCATACGACCGGCATGGATCTGAAGCTCGAACGGGTCGCCGCGAGGGTCACGGGCCGCGCACTCGCTCGCCGCCTGGAAGTCAGCGAGGGGCGCGTCTCACACATCGAGGCCCAGGCAATCGTCAGTGCGGCGATGGCCTCCCGCTACCGTGCGGCTCTCGATGCGTGCCGCACGGATCGCACTACGGCAGCCCTGAGCAATGTCCCTTCAGCTCTTCCCGGACCTCGATGACGCGACGGAGGCCGCGCTCCGGGCGAGCATCGCGCGCTTCGGTGTGCTTGTACCCGTGATTCGCGATCAGGACGGCCGCACCATTGATGGCCATCACCGTTCCCGAATCGCGGCTGAGATCGGGGTCGAGTGCCCGATTGAGGTCCGCCTTGTCGCCGACGAGGATGAGGCCCGCGAGCTGGCCCGCACCCTCAACGCCGACCGTCGCCACCTCACAACCGACCAGCGGCGCGAGGTCGTTGCCGCGCTCCGCTCCGAGGGCCATAGCCTCCGCGCCATCGCGGGGGCGGTCGGGGTGAGCGATGGGCAGATCCGGAAGGACCTCGCGGATACAGGTGCGTACCAGTACGCACCTGCCGTCGTCACCGGCCGGGACGGCAAGAGCTACCCCGCCGCCCGACCGGCCTTCGGCGACAAGTGGCAGCCGTCGCCGGCCCTCATGTCCTCCGAGTCGGCCGAGTGGTACACGCCGCGACACATCGTGGCGGCTGTCGTCGGGGCGCTCGGCGCCATCGACCTCGATCCCTGCGCCGACCCCGAGCGGACCATTCCCGCAGCCGTGCACTTCACCGAGCAGGACGACGGGCTCGCCCACCCGTGGCGCGGCCGTGTCTATATGAACCCGCCCTACGGTCGGCCCATCGTCGCCTGGACCGAGCGGCTGGCGCGCGAGTACCGCGAGGGCCGCGTGACGGCGGCCGTCGCGCTCGTCCCGGCCAGGACCGAAACCGACTGGTGGGCGGTGCTCGACGCCCAGCTCGTGTGCCTCGTCCACGGCCGCCTCGCGTTCTCGGGTCACGAGACCTCAGCCCCGTTCCCGTCGGCCGCCATCTACCTCGGTCCCGACGGGGAGCAGTTCGCTCGGGCGTTCGACGCCATCGGCGAGGTCTACCGGAGGGTCCGGCTGTGATCCCGCGGAACCATGGCGAGACACAGCGGGCCTACGTCGAGCGTGTGCTCCGGGGCGAGGGCGTGATCGCGACCCGCGACGCGCTCTATGGGGTTGATTACGACGATGGCCGCCGATGCTCCATCACGAGACTTGCGGCCATCATCCATGGCCTCCGGGGCGAGGGCTGGGATATCGCATCCCACGTCCGGGCGGGCGAGCTGGCCACCTATCGCCTGCACGCTCTTCCGGGCGCCGCGGCCGCACGGCCGCCCGGGCCGCCCACGGCCGCACCGGACTGGCACTGCGTCGTCTGCGGTGCCCCGGCTGTGTTCGATGTGCGCCCGGCCCTTGGTGGCATGGGCCAGAGCCGCTGTGACGCCTGTCATGGCGTGCGGTATTTCCGGAGGGCCCGCCTGACATGGGCACCGTCACCCGCCTCGACCGCCGTGCCCGCGAACGCCGGACGCTCCCCGCGTACCGGCTCGCGGAAGCGGGCATGGAGATCCAGGCGAGGACGCACGAGCTCCGGCGGGGCGTCGAGGAGATCGCCCGTCGCGCATGGGCGACGCAGGATCCCTGGACCCTGCATCGGGTCAGCCGCCTCCTGCCGTCGCTCGCGGCCCTCGACACCGAGGGCAAGCGGATCTGCTCCTGGGGCGAGGCGGGCGACTGCGCCGACGGCATCGATGCGCCGGGGCATGGCGCGGCGGTCGGGCAATGACCCCCGAGCGCGACCTCTCGCCGCTGCCGCCGCGCGAGCGCCAGCCGCAGTGCGCGACCGTCGGCTGCCTGCGCCGCGCCGCCGCCCCGTTCGTGGTGTGTGAGCAGTGCCTCGACCGCCTGCTCCACGGGCACCTCCGGCACCTCCGGGCGACCGTCGCATGACGCCGACCGTCCCGGCTTACGGGGATGCCGTGGTGATCGACGGGACCAAGTTCCGGCTCGGCGACCGGATCAGTCCCGCCTTCGGCCAGGAGCTCCGGCGCGCTGGCCCGAACTGGAGGCGCGGCCGTCCCTGCAGCTACGTGGACCCAGCGAGCCTCCGCTGGGATCCCGTCGCCGGCGTCTGGCTGGTGCAGTCGTGACCACGCGCCGCGCCGCCGCCGTCGCCCGCCATGCCCGCCGACTCGCCCGGACCCGGCCCGCTCCGGGTGCCGCGCCCGGGCTGGGCTCCCCCACGGCGCGGCACCCGGAGGCGCCGGTGCCGCCTCGCATCCCATCCCGCGATCGCGACGAGGCGCGCGCGGAGAGGGCCGGCCGGGACCTCGAAACCCTCCCGGCCCATATCGCGGCGGACCTGCGCGCGGGGAAGTTGTCGCAGCGCTGTCCGACCTGCGGAACCGTCGAGGCCGCCGGAGCCTACTGCACCCGGTGCTATCGCCCGGCTGGTCCGGCCGACTGGTTCCGACAGGAGCGGGGACGCCCGAAGAGCGCGACCTACCCGAACCTCACGGTCGCCCAGCGCAGGGAGATCCTCGACCAGGACAACTGGACCTGCGGCATCTGCAGTCAGCCGATCGATCCCGGGATCCCCGCCGGCCAGCCGGACTCCGCAACCGTCGACCACGTCATCTCGATCCACGACGGAGGGGACTGGTACGACCCCGCCAACCTCCAGGCGGCCCACCTGCGCTGCAACGTCGCGAAGGACGGAGGAAGGCCGCCAGGCAGCGGTGAAAACGGCAAAAAGCGGGGTCCGGGCCGGCCGTGCGCTCAGGTGGGCGCGGGGGCATCCGCGACGAAGCCCGCGGCCGATCCCGCAGCGGGCTTCTGGCCCGCCAGCTGACAACCGGCCCGGGGCAGGGGTAGGAGCCGGCCCCGGGCCACCACCGCACAGCACAGAGGGAGCGACATGTACCACGTGAGCACGGTGATCCCCCGGCCCGAGGACATCGCAACGGAGACCCCCGAGCGCACCGCCGCCGCCGGACCTGACCCGGGCCACACGTGGTGGAGGGCTCCCGGCGACTGGGTCGCCCACGCCTTCGCGGCCGGGGCCGGGTGGATGCGCTCCATCTGCGGCGACATGCGCTGGAGCGTCGCCCTCGTCCGCGTCCGCCCGGAGAGCGGCATCAGCCGCTGCCCGGGCTGCGTCGTCGCCCTGACGACGGGCACCCCGGCGGGCCCGGGAATGTCCGAGGGCGAGGCCGCCGAGGCATGGGGCCGGTAGCGATGAGCGCGATCCGCATCCCCGTCCGCCAAGGCAGCCCCGAATGGCTGGCCGCCCGCCGCGACCTGATCACGGCCACGGACATCCCCGTCCTCCTCGGCCTCTCGCCGTACCGCTGCGAGGCGGATCTCGCCGCTGAGAAGCTGGGCGAGGCGGGACCGAGCGAGTCCACCCTGAAGATGCGCGTCGGATCGGCCCTCGAGGACCTGATCGCCGAGCGATACGCGGAGCAGACGGGGCGCCCCACGCGCCGCGTTCGCGGACTGTGGCGGAGCAGCGTGATCTCGTGGGCCGGAGCGTCGCCCGACGCGCGAACGAAGGGTCGCCTGGTCGAGCTGAAGTGGACCGGCTCCCGATCCCGCTTCGCCGAGGGGCTGCCGCAGGACGTGGAGGCACAGGCGGCGTGGCAGATGCTCGTGGCGGACGTGCCCGTCTGCGACGTGGCGACACTCACCGTGGGCGAGGAAGACCTGCGCATCTTCACCCTCGAACGCGACGAGGGCATGGAGCGCGGACTGGTGGCGATCGCCGCTGACTTCCGCGTCCGCCTCGCCGCCGGCGGACCGTTCTCCGAATCCAACGAGAGCCTGAAGCGTCGCTACCCCCGCGACAACGGGGCCGAGATAACGGCCGACGCCGAGATCGCCGGCTGGGTCCGCAGCCTCATCGCCCTCCGGACGCAGCTCCGCGACACGAAGGCCGCCGAGGAAGGGCTGGAGGCGGCAATCAAGGGCCGCATGGGCGAGATCGCCACCGTTCGCGGTGATGGCTTCCGGATTTCCTGGAAGCGCACGAAGGACCGCGAGGAGACGGACTTCCGCGCCCTCGCTGAATCGCTCCTGGCATCCATGCCCGAGCCGGACCGCGCCGCGGTCGTCGGGTCGTTCGTCACGGTCAGGGAGGGGTTCCGCCCGTTCCGCGTGACGATCGAGAAGGAGGACTGAGACCATGACCGAGAACGCTGTCGCCGTGGTGGACCGGAATTCGGAGATCGCCGCCCAGGTCGTCGTCAAGGGCGATCTCGCGAAGCTCAGCGACGACGAGAAGATGACCTATTACGCGGCGCTCTGCCGCAGCCTCGGCCTCAATCCGCTGTCGCGCCCGTTCGAGTTCATCACCCTGAACGGCCGCCTGACCCTGTACGCAAAGCGGGATGCGGCGGACCAGCTCCGCAAGCTGCACGGCGTCACCGTCACGAACCTGACGAAGGAACAGGTCGGCGATCTGCTCGTGGTCACCGCCTACGGGCGTTCTCCGGGTGGCCGCGAGGATGCGTCCACTGGCGCCGTCTCTGTCCGCGGGCTCGCGGGCGAGGCCCTCGCGAACGCGATGATGAAGGCCGAGACGAAGGCCAAGCGCCGCCTGACGCTCTCACTCGTGGGGCTCGGCTTCCCGACGGAGGAGGAGGTCGAAGACATGCCCGAGCCCGAGCAGGCGGCCCCGAAGGTCACGCTCGCCGAGCGGGTCGCCGCGAAGGCGGCGGAGATCGCCGGTCCCGATGCGGCCGAGGTGGCGGCCACGCCCCTCGCCGTGGAGTTCAGCGGGGCCGAGATCGCCGAGGCGCTGTCGGAACCGGCAGCCGATGAGATCGTCGGCGAGGTCACGCCCAGCGGCCTCTCCGCCTCGGCCCTCGCCTCCCTCGCCCGGCAGGCGGGCAGGACGAAGGGCCAGCTGGCCCTCGCGATCGGCGCTCTCGGACAGCCCGTTCCGGCCCCGACAGAGGTGACGGCGGTCGTGACCGCGATGACGGACGAGGAGCGCGGACGGCTGGCGGATGCGCTGAACCTGGACTGGTCCCACGGCTGGCACTGGCCCGAGCGGGAGCTGGACGCATGAGCGCCCTGTCTCCGACCGCTCGCGTCGTCCTCGGCGTCCTCGACGACCGGGTCCGCTTCGGGGCCGGGGCCATCACCATCCGCGACCTCGCCGCCGCCCTCGGTCCGGCCGTCACGCGCCGCGACGTGGAGGAGGCGCTCGGAGAGCTCGCCCTTGCCGGACAGCCCGTCGTGACGGCGACCT
>JAJYMP010000388.1 GCA_021786915.1 Chloroflexota bacterium | reverse complement strand
GGACGCGCCGCCAGAGGTGCGGGAACTCGTGTCTTTGCGCAAGGACACCCTTTCCCACGCCTACGAGATCATGAAGGTCGCCGACCCCAAGAAGCGCAAGCGGCTGGCCGACGCAGTTGCCCGCAATGAGCTCTCGCTCGTCAAGCTGCGAGAGCGCATCGAGGGTCGCCCGGCCCGCCAGCCAGAGGACGGCGAGGAAGGCAAGGCGCAGGCCGTCCCGGTGCCCGCGCCGGTCGCGGCGGCCGTCGTCAACGGCGCGGCCGAAGTCGGCTGGGCGGCAGCTGGCCCCCATGAGAACCTCAAGGACGACAGCCTCCACTCCGCGAAGGCGCAGCTGAACGAGGCGGTCGAGGAACTGCTCGGCGTGATCCGCGACCCACGGCTCCTCGAGTCGATCGGCAGCACGGACCGGGCCAACCTCGCAAAGTACCTGACCATCGCCAAGCTCCGCCTCGAGAACGCCATCGCGGTCGTGAGGAGCGGCGATCCAGACCGCTAGGCCCGGATCTCCCCGGAGCAACAGAAGAAGCCGGCGCCGATGGCGCCGGCTTCGTCATGTTGGCATGCCCGGATCGTCATCCGGGCGGGGCTCTTAGTGGCCGGTCGCCCCGTGGCCGTGGCCGTTGTTGCCATGACCGTTGCCGTGGCCGTGACCCTGGCCGGCATTCGGCTGGGCCGAAGCGGCGGGGGTGATACCGCAGGACTGGGGCGTGACCGTGGTCGGCGAAACGCCAAGGTGCGCGACGCAGGAGACGAACGCGCCGTGGTTCGGAAAGCCCGACGGAGTCGGCATCTGGGCGGCCGTCGAGACAAGGGCGCCATGCGTGTCGCTGGGGCTCGGGGAGCCCTTCGGGCTGACTGACGAGGCGGCCTGGGCGCTCTCGGACCGCTCCGCAGAGTCGCTCGGCTCTGGGCTCTCGGTGGCCTCAGCGGAAGCGGACGGCTCGGCCGACTCCGACGGATCCACGGACCCTGGCGCGTCGACCGCTGGGTGGGTGGTCCCGTGGTTGGAGGTGAGCTGCAATGACGGTGCCGCGGCGAAGGCCGCGCCTGCCGAGATCGCGAGCACGGCGAGGGCAATGCCGAGGCCCCGGAACTGACGAAGAATGGACGACATGAGACGCTGGTGTCCTCCGAGCGTGTGATCGGTACCTAGGGTAACGGGCTGGTAAGGCAGAGCGTTAGGGGTACGGTGGTCGCCCCTTTCCCTAGGACTTGCGGCTGTACGGCTTGTGAGCCGGCTGCCTTCCATCTCTGTGAGGCTCATCCGCGGCGAGAAGTTTCAGGTGTCTGTTAGGCGGCGGCCGCACCCAGGGCGTTCATCCAGGCCACCGCGAGGAGGCCGAGACCGACCGCCTGAACCTCGAAGGCCACCTCGCGCGGCACCGGGCCGCGCCTGGCCCCCAGGAACCCCAGCAGCGCCCCCGCGACGGGGAGGGCCGCCGTCGCCCCGGTGGCCGCGGGCCAGAGTCCGGACCGCGGTGACGCCCCGCAGGAAACGATAGCGAGCGCCGCCACGAGGATCTGCAGCAGCAGCACCACGGCCGTGGACCGGGTCGGGCCCAGCACGACGGCGAGCGACGTCAGGCCGATGGAGGCGTCGCGCTCGAGGTCCACCGAGGAGTTGGCGATGGCCAGGGCCGCTCCTGCGAGGACGGCGGCTGGCACCAGGATCGTGAACGCCGCGGGCAGACTGCCCGTCGCCCCGAGCCAACCATAGACGGGCAGCAGGGGCACGCCGAGCGCGATCGGGAGCCAGGAGAACCGGGTCCCCTTGGCTCCGAGGTCGTACCAGATGCCGATCGCGAGCCCGAGCCCGGCGATGACGAGGAGCAGCGGCCCGGCGATGAGGGCCAGCAGGAGCCCGGTCACGAGGAACGTCGCGAGGACCCCCTTCGCCACTCGAGCGCTGACAAGGCGGTCCGCGATGGGCTTCCTGATCCTCGCCTGGGCGTCCCGGGGGGCATCAGCGAGATCGTTGAGCGTCCCGATCGCGAACTGGAGGCTGACGGTCGAGGCACCGAGGATGGCGGCCCGGGCGGGTGTCCCGTCCGCAACCAGGGCGACGACCGCCACGACGATCCCGTCGAGCAGGGACGGGAAGGGATGGACGAGCCGAGCGGCCCTGACGGCTCGTTCGACCCGGCTCCAGCGCTGCGGGGCGACCCGCTCCGATACGGGCGACGCCGGAGCGCTGAACGCAGCGTCCTGGGGCGAGACCGCACTCGAGGCGGTGGCCCTCGGCAGATCAGCCGCCAGCGACGCCCCGCTCCGAGCGGCAAGCCTCGTGAGGGCATCAGGCGGGACCGGAGGGGCAGGGGCTTCGGCGGGCGGTGCCTCCCCGATCGGGTGGGCCTGCCGGAGGGGCGCCGCGGTCTGGCGGCGATCAGACGTAGACGAGCTCGTCGAACGAGGCCACGAGGTAGTCGATCAGCCGATCGCGGCCATCGGAGACCTGCGAGCGGATGCCCGGCACGAGCGCCCAGAGCGTGATCGCGGGCACGATGAGGCGGCCCTGCGCGTCGCGGCCGAGCGACGTCGGCGGGCCCCCGCCGGATGCGAACACCCGTTCGAATTCACGCTCGCTGAGCTTGGCGGCGGCGCGGAACTCCTCGATCACGCGCACAACGCCCCGCCGGATGGCGACGTCGCGCATCATCTCGGCGGCCCAGCTGTCGATCTGAGGGTCAGGCTGCTCCGCCAGGCGGGTGCGGTACTCGGTGCGGTCGGCTGAGAGGCCGGTGGCTCCCACGCAGGATCTCCATGGTGTGCGGTGACGATGGCAGGATGCCACAGACGGAGGTCAGCCCGCGGCCCCTCCCGCCGCGTTGCGCCCGCCGAGCTCCCGGACATAGGCGGCGCCATCGCCCTCGCCCAGCCGCGGGCGGCCGCCCTCGGGCCAGACGTTGAACCACTCGGTCAGGCGTCGGAAGAGGCGCCCGGAGGGCGGCGGGTCGGCGAAGTCCGAGGTCATCCTCAGCAGGGCAGCCTCGATCCTGCCCGTCAGCGCCTCGACCGCGGCATGGCTGGCGCGCCCTTCCGGCACGATCGCCTCGCCCACGCGGACGCGGACACCGCGCCGGAACGCCAGCCACGACGTGCCGTTGATCGCGAGCGGCACCACCGGCACGCCGGAGCGGAGCGCGAAGTAGGCGGTGCCGTCGGCCACCGGCGTCAGTTCCCGCTCGCCCCGGTGGATCCTCCCCTCCCCTGCGATCGCGATGACCCAGCCCCGCTCGAGCACCTTGCCGACGCGTCGAGTCGTCGGCAGGAGGTCGCTCTTCTCGGGTCGGTACGGGATGCCGAAACCGGCCCACGACATCAGCCGGTTGCGGGGTCCCCTGTGCATGTCCGCCTCCATGGGGCCGAACATCGCGTAGTGGGGCCGAAGGGGCAGGACGGCGAGCAGGACCAGCGGATCGATCCAGTTGAGGTGGTTGAAGCAGTAGATGGCCGGGCGGGTCGCCCACCGCTCGGCGTGCTCCACCCGGATGCGGAGCAGCCCGCCGATGACGATCCGGCAGGCGAGGCGGAGCAGGCGCACCCGGAACGGGCGGTATTCGGGTTCCGGGAGCAGCATCTCGGGCACGCCCCGAGTATGGCGGCGACGGCCGGTTGCGGAACGGCCCAGTCGGCAGGGTTGAGCCGCGGGTCCTGGGGAACGGGGGCAGGCGGGGCGGGCCGAGCCGGCTCCGCCGTCAGCCCGGCAGCGCGTCGGGGTCGAGGTCCTCGATCCGCTCGATGACCGCGTCGGCCGCATCGACCGCGTACTGCGCGGGGAGCACCGTCGGGTTCGGGATCAACACGACGTAGGCCCCGGCGGCCTTGCCCGCCAGGATGCCGTTCGTCGAATCCTCCACGACCAGGCACCGTTCTGGCACCGCGCCCAGGCGCTGGGCGGCCAGGCGGTAGACGTCGGGCTCGGGCTTGCCGTGGGCCACCTCGTCGGACGAGGTCACCGCGCCGAACACGTCGTGGAGACCCAGCAGGTCGAGTGCGGCAGCGATGACGTCGGGGTGCGACGACGACGCGATCCCGACCGGCCACCGCGTCGCGATCCTGCGGACCGCCGCCGGCGCACCAGGGACCACGTCGACCGTCCCCCGCCGGAACTCGCCCACGACGCCGGCCACGACCTCCGTGAGGATCCTGTCCACCGGCGTGTCATCGAGCGCGAGCCGGTTGCGCATCGTCGTCGCCCACTGGATCGAGTTCGCGCCCATCACCGCGTGCTGATCGTCGATGCCCCACGGGCGCCCGTGAGCCGCGGCGTACGCGATCCGCACGTCATTCCAGCGGTGCTCGCTGTCCACGAGCACCCCGTCCATGTCGAACAGCACGGCGTCGAACCGTCCCGTGGGGTTGGGCATGCGTCCTAGGCTATCAACAGCGGGCCCCCCGGCCCCGAGGATGTGACCCTCGTCACCCGTCAGCACGCGTGGGCTGCGCGATGATGGCGGTGGCCGAGAGCCGGGAGAGGTGACGATGCGCGTGAACCGGGGACTGCTGGGCTGGGGTGTGTTCTTCCTCGCCCTGGGCGGCGTGCCGCTGGCAGTGCGGGCCGGCGTGCTCGACGCCGAGACGGCCCGGCGCTCCCTGGAGCTCTGGCCGCTGCTGCTGATCGGCGTGGGGCTGGGGCTGGCGCTCCGCCGCACCGTGCTCGACGTGTTCGGCGGTGTCGTGGTGGCCCTGACCTTCGGGCTCATGGCCGGAGGCCTGGTCGCAGCCGGCATCGGGCCCGGCTCGTGGCTCGCGCCGTGCGGGATCGGCAGCACGCCTGCGAGCCCGTCGAGCGTCCCTGGCCTCACGGGGTCGCTCGTGTCGGGGGCGTCCGTGGACGTCTCGGTGAACTGCGGTGAGTTGACCGTATCGGGCGCGCCGGGCGGCGGCTGGTCGGTCGCCTGGCCGGGCGGCGACAGTGCGCCGGCGATGGACGCCTCGTCGAGCTCCAGTCTGCGGCTTCGCATGGGCGACGAGCATGGCTTCGGGATGGGCAACATCGCCTCGAAGTGGCTGCTCGTGCTGCCCGCGGACCCCGACCTGCGCCTCTCGATCTCGGTCAACGCGGGTTCCTCGCGGCTGACGCTGGGCGCGATGCACGTGACCTCGCTTGAGACGTCCGTCAATGCCGGCGACGCCCATGTCGACCTGAGAGGGGCCAGTGGAACGACCTCGGTCATGGGCTCGGCCAATGCGGGCTCGCTCACGGTCGCGCTGCCTTCACCAGATGCCACGCTGAGCGGATCGCTGTCAGCCAACGCGGGGACCGTGCGGGTGTGCGCCCCGGCCGGCGTGCCGCTGCGGATCAGGGTGGGCGACCATCCGCTCGGGACGACCAACCTCGCCGCGCGCGGCCTCGTGCAGAA
>JAJYMP010000064.1 GCA_021786915.1 Chloroflexota bacterium | reverse complement strand
GATCCTGTGGTACGCGAGGGGCGAGCGGTGGACGTTCGAGCGCGACGCGATCGACCGCGTCCCGTACCTGGCGCCGGGCCTCGTCGGGCCCGAGAAGGCGTCGCGCGGGAAGGTGCCCACCGACGTCTGGTGGATGACGATCGTGCCGCCGGGGTCGAAGGAGCGCACGGGGTACCCCACGCAGAAGCCCGTCCGGCTGCTGGAGCGGATCATCGCCGCGTCGAGCCGGCCCGGGGACCTGGTGCTGGACCCGTACGCCGGCAGCGGGACCACGGGCGTCGCGGCGGTGCGCCTGGGCCGGCGCTGGCTGCTTGTGGACCGGAACCCAGAGGCGGTAGAGATCGCGAAGCGCCGGCTCGCGGCAGAGGAGGCGAGCCAGACATGATCCAGGCCGTCACCCTCGACTTCGGCAACACGCTGGTCCCGGTGCCCGCGGCGGCCTTGCGCGGGGTCGTGGCGATCACCGCGGAGGGCATGGCGGAGCGCCTCGGGCCGTTCGAGGTGGCCGATGTGCTGACCGCGTGGCACGAGGAGCGCGAGCGGCAGTTCCGCGAGGAGGTGCCGCAGTTCCGCGAGGTGGACCTCGCGCAGCGCATCGTCCGCATCCTGGCGCGGCTGCGCGGGATGCCGCCTCCCCCGGAGCACGAGCGCTGGGACGACGCGGCGGCAGAGCTGTGCACCGACCCGGCGGAGGTCGCCTGGGCCATCGAGATCTACTCGGCAGCCTTCGTCGAGGCGCTGCCCGCGGCGCCCGGCGCGGGCGCGCTGATCGAGCGGCTGGCCCGGGACCGCAGGGTCGCGATCCTGTCGAACTGGCCGCTCGCCAAGACGATCGACCGGTACTGCGAGTCGGCTGGCTGGGCCGAGCACCTGAGCGTCATCGTGGTGAGCCAGCGCGTCGGGACCATCAAGCCCCACCCCGCGATCTTCGCAGCGGCGCGGGCCGCCCTGGGGGAGCCGCCCCCCGGCGCCATCCTCCACGTCGGGGACGACTGGGCGGCGGACGTCGTGGGCGCGAAGGGCGCCGGCTGGCGGGCGGCCTGGCTCTCGACGCGGCCACGCGACTCGCCGCTCCCCGGCAGCGAGCGCGACGATTCAGTCGAGGCCGATGCCGTGATCGCGTCCCTCGACGGACTGCAGGCGGCCTTGGCTCAGATCGAGCAGGAGGCGCGGCGTTAGGCACCGGAACATCGCGCCGGACCTTGACGTCGGGAGGCCCAGCATCCAGGGTTCGGGCGAAGCCGGAGGAGGGCGAGACTGATGCTGGAGGTCCGCCGGATGGCAGTGGCGGTCGCCGTCTTGGCGCTCGTGGCCGGCTGCGCGCCGAGCGGCCCTGACGACGCCACGATCGCGACGGCGCACAGCCGCGCGACGAAGGTGCTCGAGAACTGGTCGGCCGCTGTCAAGGCATCGGGAGGTCGGCCAGCGGTTGTCCCAGTCGGCAGTCTGACGGGTCAGGTGGGCGACTGGGAGGAGCCCTTCGGCGACAACGCGAAGCGAGCGCTCATGGCCGGTCTCGTCACCGCATCTGCCGGCCTGACGGCCACATCGCCGGCCACTGCGACCGTCACATGGGCGGACGGATCGACGGCGCCCGTTCGGGTCATCGGCGCCCAGGACGCCCTCGCTGCCATTGGTCGATCGCCCGAGCCGGGCGCGACGTGCAGTGACTGCGTGGCGCTGGAGGTGGTGTCCGCGACGCTCGTCATCGCGCCGAT
Organism: Chloroflexota bacterium; assembly: GCA_021786915.1. The sequence goes on along the minus strand of JAJYMP010000064.1, from coordinate 3,677 downwards.
CACCACCACCCGCGGTCCCGCCACAGGCCCGGTCTGGGAGTTCGCGATGAAGGGCACGGCCGTGCGAGTCACCCGGATCGCCGTTGCCGACGCGGTCACGGTGGCCCCGATGCTCGACGAGCCCGGCGGGGCGCTGGCCATCGACTCGGCCGCGTCGTCCGTCTCGAGCGTCACCGTGCGCTTCGTCGGCGCACCGGACCCGGCCAGCAAGCCGTGCGGGGAGGACTACACCGCAGACGCTGTCGAGAGCGATCTCGCCGTGACGGTCTTGGTCTGGCGCCATGCGAACACCAGCCTCCTGCCCGCTGCCTGCACGGCCGTGGGCGCGTTGCGGACGGCCACGGCGACACTCGCGCGCCCACTCGGCGATCGCCCCGTCCTCGATCCAGCGACGGGACAGCCAGTCACGCTCACGCTCACGCCGTAGCAGGCTACCGGTCTGCGGGGTGCGCCGTGCGCCCGCCACCTCTCGACCCCCCGTACACTCGGGGCGTGGAGACCCGCGACCGTCTCGCGAACATCGGCCTGCTCGGCGCGGCCGCCGTCGTCTGGGTGCTCGTCGGCATCCTGGTCACGACGCGCGACCCGTACGCCGACGCCATGGCGGGGTACGAGGGCGCCCTGCTGATCGGCCTCGCGGTCGGGCTCACCTGCGCGCCGCTGGCATGGCTCGTGGTCTTCGCGCGGCATCGGCGCATCGCCTACAACGGCGACTGGTTCCGGGCCGTCCGGCGCGGGGCCTGGGTGGGCCTGTTCTTCGCGGTGATCGTGGTCCTGCGCGTCGTCGGGGCGTTCCAGATCCCCGTCCTGCTGTTCCTCGCCGCCATCTTCGTCGTGGCCGAGATCACCCTCTCGGCCGAGCGCTAGGAGACATCCCCCGTGATCGACCCCGCCGCTCCGCTCGCATCGTCCGCCCCCGCCGGGCCGTTCGCGGACGTCAAGGCGCGCGCCGCCGCGGCCATCGCCGCTGCCAGCGAGGAGCTCCTCGACCTCTCGCACCGGATCCACGCCAACCCGGAGCCGGCCTTCGAGGAGCGCTATGCGGCGGCGGCCGTGGCCGAGGTGGTCGAGCGCCACGGGTACGCCGTGGAGCGCGGGCCCGGCAGCCTCGAGACGGCGGTGCGCGGCCGGCTGGTGGGCGGCAGGGGCGGCGACGGCCCGCGGATCGGCGTGCTGGCCGAGTACGACGCGCTGCCCGGCCTTGGCCACGGCTGCGGGCACAATACGATGGCCGCCTCGGGCGTCGGCGCGGCGGTGGGCCTGGCGGCCGTGCGCGACGCCTGGGCGGGCGAGGTCGTGTTCCTCGGCACGCCGGCCGAGGAGCGGGGGAGCGGCAAGGAGATCATGCTGCGCGACGGGCTGTTCGAGGGCCTCGACGCGGCGCTGCTCTACCACCCCTGCGACCGCAACCACGTCGAGTGCGCGCCGCTCGCGTCCGAGGACGTGGTCATCACGTTCACAGGCTTCGCCGCGCATGCCGCCTCCGATCCCTGGATGGGCCGCAACGCGCTCGACGCGATGATCGCGCTGTTCGTGAGCGTCGGGCTGTGGCGCCAGCAGCTGCCGACTCACTGCCGGGTCCACGGGGTGATCCAGGAGGGCGGCACGGCGGCCAACATCATCCCCAGCCGCACGAAGGCCTGGTTCATGATCCGCTCGGCCGACCAGGCCTACTACGAGGTCATGAAGCGGCGGTTCACCGCCCTGTGCGAGGCGGCGGCGAAGGCGGCCGATGTCGAGGTGACCGTCGAGTACAGCGGCTACGCGAGCACGATGAAGCACAACCGCGTGCTCGCGGACCTGTGGGTTGCGAACGCGGCCGCGCTCGGGATCGAGGACCAGGGCAAGGACCCGACCTCGGGCTCGACCGACATGGCGAACGTGTCGTGGGCGATGCCGGCGATCCACCCTGACCTCGCGATCTCCGACACGCCGGTCGCGGGCCACACCATCGAGTTCCGCGAGGCCGCCGCAACCCCGCGGGCGGACCGCACGGTCCTGATGGCCGCCACGCTCGTCGCGCAGACGGCGCTCGACCTGCTGCTCGACCCGGCCAGGGCGGACGCCGCCTGGCGCGAGTTCCGCGGCGAGGCGTGAGGGCGTAGCCGCGTGGACGCGACGACCGCGCAGCTGGCGTTCCGCCGTCCGATCGAGGCCGACCACCCGCGGCTGGTCGCCGTCGTCGACGACTGGTGGGGCGGCCGCCAGCTCGCCCACCTGCTCCGGCGCCTGTGGCTGCAGTTCTTCACCGGCACGTCGTGGATCGCCGAGACGCCCGACGGGACGCTGGCCGGGTTCCTGGTCGGCTTCGTCAGCCCGGACGACCCGACCGTCGGCTACGTCCACATGATCGCTACCAACCCGAACCACCGGAACAGAGGCCTCGGCCGCGAGCTCTATCAGCACTTCTTCGACGACGTGGCCGCCCGCGGGGTGCGCGAAGTCCGGGCGATCACATGGGCCGGGAACCGCGTCTCGATCGGCTTCCACACCGCGATCGGCTTCCGCGTGGACGACGGCCCGGGCACGCAGCGCCTCTACGGCACCACGGCCTACCCGGACTACGAGGGCGACGGGCGCGACATGGTGGTGTTCCGCAAGCGGCTCGAGGGGTAGGGGATGCTCCCGCCTGCCGCGCCGCTGCACGCCGACTCAGGGTGGGGTCGTTCAGGTCCGGTTCCTGCACCAGCCGGGCGCGAAACCCGCATTTCGCGCACGCACCACGCTCGATGGACCCGGCGCCTACCCCATGCCGAGTCGCGGCCGAGTCGAGGGGCGTCCCGCTGGTCATCCAGGAAGCTGGCTACGACAAGCTGCCGGGACTCGCGGTCATCCGCGTCTGGGCGGCGTCTAGCCCCAGTTCTGCGGGAGGGCGACGAGGTCCCTGCGCAGAGAAGGTCGGTGGCCGAGCGCAGCCAGGCCTGCCTCGGCTCGATGGCCCCGGCTCCGGCGCGTCCCGCCACATACGATGCGGCTTCGTCGTGACTCCCTCCCGTGCTGGAGGAACACGCCTGGCACGATCCACCTTCGTGCAACCCAGCCTTCCGGGGTGCGGGCGGCCCACCCACGATGGGGCATCGTGCTCGGTGAGAGGTTTGATGCGACAGCGCGCCGAGCACGAAGTGCGCTCGTGGGCGGTGGGCCGCGCGGCTCCCGGCGTGCGTGGCGCCTGGCAGATGGGCTCGGCGGAGCGACGCCGGATGACCGCGGCCGTGGTGGTCGCACGCGTAGCACGAGACAGGCTCGTAAACGCCAGGAGTCCGCGCGACAACGCCTGACCTGTGGCGCTCCGCCTGCAACGCGCGCCACCCCCGAGCGGTGCGACCGGGTACCATGCCGCGGCGCGCCCCGCTGGACGGTGACCGAACCGGCGGCGCCTGCGAACGAGGCGGTGAGCGGTCCCGGGCCCCCGACGAACCCGGTGTGACCAGCCGTCGCGCGGAGGACATCGTGGCCGAGCGTCCCCACCAGGACCTGGTCGATTTCGCCTCGAAGAACGGCTGGGACCGTGCCTACGAGCAGTACGACGACTTCGACCTGCCCACCTATGTCGGCCTGCCGACGTTCATGAAGCTGCCCTGGGTGCCGGACGCCAGACAGCTCGCCGCCCGCAAGGCGGACATCGCGATCGTCGGCGCGCCGTTCGACGACGCCGTGAGCCACCGGCCCGGCGCCCG
>JAJYMP010000134.1 GCA_021786915.1 Chloroflexota bacterium | reverse complement strand
GACCCGTTCCCGCCGAGCCTTGCTGACGACCTCGGCCGCCGCCTGGCGATCCTCGAGGACGGCGCCGTGGTCACCTTCCTCGGGCGCACGCGCGTCACCCCCGGCACCCCGGCGCCGGGGCAGGAGGCGGAGGCCGCGCGCCACGCCGGGGCTCGCGTCGAGGGGCTCGAGTACGAGGCCTTCGTGCCGATGGCGCTCGCGGTGCTCGGCCAGATCGCCGACGAGATCGAGGCGCGGTTCGGCGTCGGGCGCCTCGCGATCGTCCACCGGACGGGGGCGGTGCCGCCGGGCGAGGCGTCGATCCTGGTCGTCGCTGCGGCCCCTCATAGGGACGCCGCCTTCGCTGCGGCGCGCTTCGCGATTGACGAGACGAAGGCGCGGGCGCCGATCTGGAAGGCGGAGCGGTTCGCGGACGGGCGCGTCTGGATGGGCGCGCCGGCGAGGACCGCCGCCCCCGACGCTGGTTGAGCCGGGGGTCCCCGTCGGGACCGCCGCGCACGGCGGCGAGGTAGCCACTCCGGACGACCACTCGGGTGGCGGCGCGGGCGGGCGCGCCGCATGGGCGCCCGCCCGGGCGCATCGCCGCAGTTGCTGCGGGAAAACCCTGCTGGACGCTTCCCCGCATACTGGGGCCATGCAGCGCGACCTAGCGGGGAGTTCGGTCGAGGCGCTCGGGGAGCAGGCAGCAGCCATCGCCGCGGCATGGAGCGCCGGCGCGCGTGCCAGCACGACCGTCGGGCAGGAGCGTGCGGCCCTCCGCCTGCTCGGCGTGTCCGGCGTGGATCGCGACGGGCGGCCGCTCGCGGCCTCGGTCCTCGACCGCTACCTCGCGCCCGACGCCCGCCGCCTCGGCGGCGGGATCACGCTGCCGATGGCGGTCGCGATGGAGGAGTACGACCTGTCGATCCTCGAGGTCGCGCTCGAGGTGGCGGCGGGCAACATCGACCTCGGGCTGGAGGCCGAGCTGCTGGAGGACCCCGCACGGCGGGCGAGGGCGCACGGGTCCGCCTCGGCGATGGCGGCGGCGGCGCTTGCCCGGGCCGACGCGAACCGGACCGCGCGCCGCGAGCTGGTGGCGCTGCTGGGCGAGCCCCGGCGCCCGCTGCTGGGGGTGACGCTCGAGTCGCCGGCCGTCGTCGATGCCGCGGACGAGGCGGTCGCCGCGATCGCGGCGGGCGCGGGCGCGATCCGGGTCCTGGTGCCGCCCAGCCGGGAGCTGGCGGACCTCTCCGCCCGGAGCGGCGCGCACGTCGAGCCGTGGCACCCGGCGCCGGGGTCCCGCGGCGGCCTCGCCAACTTCGACCCGGCCGGGTCGCCGGTGCCCACGGGCGCGCACCGCGCGCTCTCGGTGCTGCGGGCCGTCCTCGACGATGCCGGCGCGCGCAATGGCCGCTACGTCCGGCTGGTGACGGAGTCGCCGGCGCTGGCCGCGCCGGACCAGGCAGTCATCGCCGCGTTCGAGCGGGTCGACCTGGTCATCGCTGACCCGCTGCGCGAGATCGTCAGCGGCCTCATCGACCCTGACCGCGCCCTCGCCGACCACGTGTTCGCCCACCGGCTCCTGGCCCGTGGCGGGACGCGCGTCCTGGTGCCCGCGAGCTCGCTCGTGGTCGCGTCGGACCTCGCGAACGGGTTCCCGTCGGATCCCGCCACCCGCTCCGGCCGAGCGCTCGCCCTCCAGCTGCTCGCCGTCTCGCTGGCCCTCGCCGACGGGCTGCTGCCCGACTCGGTGGTGGTCGGTGCGCTGCCCGCCTGGCTGGGCGAAGAGCCGCGCGCACCGGCGCGTGCCGTCGCGGAGGTGGCGATGCGCCGCGAGCTCTTCCCCGCGCACCGCATCGCATTCCTCGAGCCGACCGGCGCACCAGTGAACGAGTGGCACGCGCTGGTCGCGGGGGTGCTGCCCGACGCGGGCGACGTGAAGCTGCTGCTCTGCTGCGGCTCGACCGGCTTCGCCGCGCGGGCGGCCACGTTGCGGGCCGCCGTCGACGTGGCCGACGCCATCGCGCTGTCGCGATCCCGGCCGGTGCTCACCGGCCTCGCCGCGGAGCACCGCGAGGCGACGCTGGCGGTGGCCGCGGAGACGCTCGATGGACTGGCGGACCGGGGCTGGCGGTGGCTGGTGGACGAGCCGTTCGGGATGCCGACGGCCCGGATCGGCGCGGAGGCCGTCGCGGACAGGACGAGCGACTTCGACGTCCTCGCACCGGGCACCGCCGCGGGCTGACGAGGAGTCCTGCGAGGGTGGCGGAACGGCCCGTCGTCGAGCCGCGGACCCGTGCCGAGTGGCGGGCCTGGCTGCAGGCGAACCATGCGACGGCCCAGGGCGTGTCCGTCGTCTACCCGCGCGGCGGAGTAGCCTTCCCGCATGCCGCGCCAGCCCGCCGCATCGCGCGCCCGACCCCCGGCGGCCCCGCTCGCGCACGAGCGCGCCGCCGACCTCGACACCGCCCACGACCCGGGGCCGGACGCCGCGCGCGCCAGGCTCGAGGCCGCCGGGCTCGAGGCCGCGGCGACGGAGCCCCTCGTGCTGCCCTCCGGCCATCGCATCCGCATCGGCACCGCGTCATGGACGGACCCGACGATGACGGCCTCGGGCGTGTTCTATCCGTCCGACGCCAGCACGGCCGAGGACCGGCTCGGCTTCTACGCGTCGCGCTTCCCCGTGGTCGAGGTCGACGCGACCTACTACGCCCTGCCGACACGGAGGCTGTCCGAGCTGTGGGTGGAGCGGACGCCGCCCGACTTCGTGTTCGACGTCAAGGCGCACGCCCTGCTCACGGGGCAGCCCGCCGAGACCAGGCGGCTGCCGAAGGCGATCCGCGACGCGCTCCCGGGCGACGTCGCCGCCAAGCCCCGGCTGTACGCGAAGGACCTGCCCGAGGAGCTCCGGAGCGAGGTGTGGCGCGAGTTCGCCGACGGACTCGCGCCGCTCGCCGAGGCCGGCCAGCTCGGCGCGGTGTTCCTCCAGTACCCGCGCTGGTTCTTCACCTCGTCAGCGAACCGCGACGCCATCCGCGAGGCGAGGGCGGCGCTCGGGCCGTACGGGCTGCGGGTGGCGGTGGAGTTCCGCAACGCCACCTGGTTCAACGAGAAGAACCTCGAGCGGACGCTCGGGTTCCTCGCCGACGAGCAGATCCCGCTCGTCATGGTCGACGGGCCGCAGGGGTTCAAGTCGTCGGTCCCGCCGATCGTCGCCACCACGTCGCCGGACCTCGCGATCGTCCGCTTCCACGGCCGCCGGAGCGCAACCTGGGAGGCGATGGAGGGCCGACCCACCGTCGAGCGGTTCCGGTACCTCTACGACCGCTCCGAGCTCGAGCCCTGGGTGCCGCGCGTCACCGAGGCGGCGGCATCGGCCGAGGACACCCACGTGCTGATGAACAACTGCTACGCGAACTACGGCTCGACCAACGCCCGTGAGCTGGCGGCGCTGCTCGAACGCGAGCTGGCGGGCGCCGCGCCGGAACCGCCGGGATCGACCTCGGCCTGACGCAGGCCCTCGGGTCCTCAGGTCCGCAGGCCCTCGACGGCGGCCACATCGGACGGCTGCCGGACGCGCGGCAGGGGCGAGAACACGAGCAGCAGGATCGAGACCGCCATCCCGGCCCAGCCGATGGCGATCCCGCCCCGGACGCCGATCCACCCGGCGACTGCCGCCGCGAGGAGCGCCCCGAGCGGGTAGGCGATCCCGTGCGAGAACACCTCGAGCGTGGCGTTGACCCGGCCCAGGATCCGGTTCGGGATGACGCCCTGGATGAGCGACAGCTCGGCCACGCCCTCGATGGTCCCGAGGCCGTCGCCGATCAGCTGCGGCAGGAACACCATCACCGTCGCGAGCAGCAGGGGCCCGCCCGCCAACGGCGTCAGCACGCCGATCGCCGAGGCCGCCGTGGCCGTCCAGATCAGGGAAGGGCCGAACCCGAACCGCGCGATCACCCTGGCGGCGAAGAACGAGCCGATCAGCGAGCCCACGCCTCCCGCCGACACGACGATCCCGAACAGCAGCGGGCTGAGGTGGAGCACCTCGACCAGGTAGATCGTGTAGAGGACGCCGTAGAACGAGCCGGCGACGTGGGCGATGACCGACCGGAGGGTCAGCGGCAGGAGGATCGGGTGCTGGCGGACCAGCTGGAGGCCCTCGGCGATCTCGGCGCGGATCGGGACGTGCGAGGTCTGCGCGGGGCGGGGCGGCTCGGGGCTGCTGATCAGGGCCAGCGAGATTGCCGAGACCACGAACGAGACCGCGTCCACGAGCATCGCGAGGGGCGCCCCGACCAGCTGCACCAGGCCGCCGCCCAGGCCCGGACCGCCGATCTCGGCGAGCGACGAGCTCGTGGCGAGCTTGCTGTTGCCCTCCACCACTCGATCGACGCCGATGAGCGAGGGGACGTACGCCGGGTACGCGGCGTCGAAGAGCGACCCGAGGCAGCCCTCGAGGAACACGACGGCGTACAGCTGCTCGATCCGCAGGGCATGGGCGAGAAACGCCGCGGGGATCGAGGCCAGCAGCACCGCGCGGATCGCGTCGGCCCAGATCAGCAGCGGCCGCCGTCGCAGGCGGTCGACCCAGGCGCCCGCGACCAGGCCGACGAGGAGCACGCCGAGGCTGGCCGAGACCACCAGCAGCGCCATCTCGAACGGGCCCGCCCCGAGCACGAGCAGCGCGACGAGCGGCACGGCCGTGCGCGTCACCACCGAGCCGAGCTCGGACACGGTCTGGCCGGCCCAGAGCTTCATGAAGTCGGCGTGGCGCCAGAGGGATGCGGTCACAACCGGCGCAGGGTACCGGAGCGCAGGAGCCTGTCGTCGTGCGAGTCGTCACGCCGTGGCGCACAGGCTCGCATCGAGCGGTCAGTCGAGCACGCGCCGGGTCACCGTCAGCTCGTTGCGGTAGGGGAGGCTCGCGAGGGTCACGACCCGGACGGGCGAGCCGACCCTCGGCGCCTCGAGGATGGCGCCGCCGCCGACCTCGGCACGGTGACGTCCGACGGCGCGCCCAGGCTCGTTCCCGTCTGCTTCGCCGTCATCGACGGCCGCCTGGGCCCCGTCATCGTGTCGGCGCTCGACGAGAAGGCCAAGCGCCCGGGGGACCTCCATCGCCTCGCCCGAGTCCGGGACATCGAGGCGCGCCCGCTCGTCAGCCTGCTCGCCGATCGCTGGGATGAGGACTGGGCACGGCTCGCCTGGCTGCGCGTCGATGCGACGGCATCGCTGATGGAGCCCGGCCACCCCGAGCATCCTGAGGCGGTCCGCGCCCTGCGCGCCAGGTACGAGCCCTACCGAGCCAGCGGCTGGAGGCCAAGCCCATCATCCGCCTGGAGCCGATCCGGGCGGCCTGGTGGTCCGCGGCCTAGCGCGACCGGCGCCGACCGCGACGAAGGGGGGGTGGCAGATCGA
>JAJYMP010000588.1 GCA_021786915.1 Chloroflexota bacterium | reverse complement strand
CGCGACGAGCCGGAGGCGACGGCCGCCGCCCGCCTCCGCGAGGCCCGGACGGAGCTGTTCGAGGCGGCGCTCGCCCTCGATGGCACGGTGACCGGGGAGCACGGCATCGGCGCCGTCCGGCGCGACTGGCTCGTCCGCCAGCGGGGCGAGCCGGCCGTCGCGGTGATGCGCGCCATCAAGCACGCACTCGACCCTCGCGGCCTTCTCAACCCCGGGCGCGTTCTCGCCTAGGGCCTCTCGGCCCGCCCGCCTCCACGAGGCTGACGACCTCCACGGCCCAACACCGTCGGGAGGGCCGACTGGTTCGTGACCGATGGCCCGGTCCCATGGGCACGGGCCATCACCGGACGGGGTCCCCCGCAGGTCGGTCCCGACGGCCCTCCCGACGGCTCGCTCTGGAGCCGACCATCCCGGCACACCCAAGGAGCCTTGCCACCCCAATGACCCCGACGCGCGTCCTCGTCGCCTTCTCCAGCCGCTCCGGGTCGACGGCCGGCACGGCGGAGGCGATCGCGTCCGTGCTGCGGTCGGCCGGGCTCGTTGTCGACTGCCGGGCCAAGGAGGATGTCGACGACATCTCGCAGTACCGGGCGGTCGTCGTCGGCAGCGGCATGTTCGTGCCCAGCCGCGCCTCCGACGGCGGCGGGTTCCTGGAGCGTCACGCCGCGGCCCTGCGGGATCGTGATGTCTGGCTCTACAGCACGGGCCCGATCGGCGGGCGGGCGGGTCGGGGCGGAGCGGCCTCGGCGGCCGACGAGCTCCCCGCCGTCACGGTCGGCCGGGCGATCGGTGCCCGGGGCGTGGCGACGTTCGGCAGCGTCGGGATGCCCGACGGCGATGACCCGGTGGCCGCGCTCGTGCCGGCGGACCGGCGCGAGATCCGGACATGGGCCGCAGAGATCGCGGCGGGTCTCGGCGCACAGGGGAAGGCGTCTTCCTGCCGTCGCCACCATTGGCACCACGTGGCCGCTCCGGGCTGACCAGCGGGTCCGCGGGGGCGGCGGGCCGGTTCGCGATCAGCGGTTCACCCCCGGGACCGCCGGTGGCACACGGTCTCCCGCGCCCACCGCGTGCGGCTGCGGGGAGACGTCCTCGCCGTCGTCATGGTCGAGGAGACCGGTCCGTCCGGCACGCGTGCCAAGCGCCGGCGTCGGGCATGCTATCCACATGGAGCCGCTCGGCACCGGGAACAGCCTCGACCTGTCCACGCCGCACGTCATCGCGGTGGTGCTGATTGGCGTCGCCATCGGCCTCGCTGGCGTGGGCCTGCGCCGGTTCCTCATGGCGTACGCCGACGAGCTCGCGGAGCTGTGGCGCCAATTCGGGCCGATCGCCCTTCGGCGCATGCTGGAGCGTCGGCCCGGCCTGCCGCAGGCGCCGTGGTTCTGCGAGCGCTGCCACTCGCGCAACGGACGGACGACAACCTACTGCTACTCGTGCGGCGCCCGGCGTTCGGAGGCGGAGGCGCCAGTGCCCGACGCCGAGGTCCCCGCGGGCCCGAGTGCCGGGCGCTCCCAGCGGACCAGGCGCGGCTGACGGGGTTCCGCTGAGCGGCACGCCCGCAGTTGCGTCAACTCAGGGTCGAAATCGCGTCCCACGGGCATCAGCCGTGGTCACCCGGGGCGCAGCCGGCGCCCAACGAGTCAGCTCAGACTCAAATTCCGAATTCACGAGCATGAGCCAGGGGCCGAGCACGAGGTTCTGACCCGCGGGCATGCGGAGGGCGCGCCGGAATGAGTCTGGCGCGGCTCAAGGACAGGCGCGGCTGACGCTGCCCCGTCCTCCGTCAGTCCCGTCGAGGTCCACCGCAGGCCCTTGAGCGGCCCGACCTTGGCCGCCACCCCGCGCCGCTTGAGCGCGAAGCGCGGCGACCGGGCCGCGGTACAGAGCTCCGGCATCCGCGGCGCGAACGTCGCCTCGCCCGCCTGGCCCTCGCCCTAGGCTGACCGGGCACGGCGCGGTTCGTCGACCGCGGGGAAGGCACACCGCCGATTGAGGGGAGAGGCCATGGCCAAGTCCGACGTGGACCCTGTCACGAGCGACCCGTGCCTGCGCTGCGGTGGCCCGCTCTCAGACTGGGGCGTGGTCGAGTTCCGCACCGGAGGCACCGGCGGCACGATCAAGCTCCTCATCGGCGAGCTGGGCGAGCTTGGCGAGCGGAAGGTGCCGCTCGATCTCCGCTACTGCGCGGGCTGCGGCCAGGTGGACCTGCGCCTGCCCCCGAACGGATAGGCGAGGGCCCGGCGTCGCCGCGTCACTGCCAGGCGTCGACCGGCGCGTTCGGGAGGCGGGGCCCGCGGAAGAAGCCCAGCAGCGGCTCGCCCGTGGTCTGGCGGAGCGTGATGCGCTCGGCGAAGGTTCGGCGCCCGTCGTCGGGGGCGATCGCCAGGTCCAGCGCGACGCCGTCGTCCCCCGGGTGGTTCGGGTCGTAGACGCGGAGGCGGATCGCCCCGCCCCGCGCCTCGAGCGCGGCCGGCTCGGCGCAGCACGCCTCGTCGGCCGTGTAGGCCCAGGCGAGCACCTGGTGGTTCCGGGCCAGCGACGCTGGCGCGAGCCCGCCGACGCGGATCAGCTCGAGGAGGCAGGGTCGGCCGGCGTCGAGCGAGGCGCGCACGCGCGGCCATTCGCGACGGAGCGTCGGCACGCGCACGGGGCCGCGTCGCAGGATCGGCCTGCGGGCGCCCTCGGGCCGAAGCCCGGGCAGGGCCGACGGTGCCTCCGCGTGGAGCAGCGCCAGCATCGCGTATCGGAGCGGGACGCGCAGCCAGTCGAGCGACTGCACCTGGCGCCGGACCAGGGCCCGGAACCTGCGGCTGCCGTTCGCCGGGGGCTGGGCCCCCTCCGGGGCCGGGACGCCGGCCGCCCACAGGTCGCGCGCCGTCAGCGCCATCCCGCCGCACAGTCCCGACGACGCGTCGCCGATGCCGACGACGCGCGGGTCGATCCGTCCGAGGCGCAGGGTCGGCCCGGCAGGGAACGCGTTGGCGAAGTGGAGCCCGTGGACGCTGGGGAGGAACCCGGGCACGACACGCTCGATCACGCGCCCAGCCTACCGCGGCGCCGCGACGGCGCCGCCGCCCTGCGGCGCTACCATCGCAGGCATGGCCGACGCGGACGATTCCCCGGCGCGCTCGAACCGCCTGGCTGGCGAGACCAGCCCGTACCTGCTCATGCACGCCTGCAACCCGGTCGACTGGTACCCCTGGGGCCCCGAGGCGCTCGCCCGCGCCACCGAGCTCGACCGGCCGATCTTCCTCTCGATCGGCTACGCGGCCTGCCACTGGTGCCACGTGATGGAGCGCGAGACGTTCGAGGACGAGGCGCTCGCCGCGTACCTCAACGCGCACTTCGTCCCGGTCAAGGTGGACCGCGAGGAGCGTCCCGACCTCGACAACGTGTACATGGCCGCGGTGCAGGCGATGACCGGGCAGGGCGGCTGGCCGCTGTCGGTGTTCCTCGCGCCCGACGGGCGCCCGTTCTTCGGCGGCACGTACTTCCCCCCGGCACCCCGCCAGGGAATGCCGGGCTTCGGACAGGTGCTGGCGGGCGTGCGGGAGGCATGGGCCAACCGTCGCGGTGCCGTGGAGGAGACGGGCAGGGCGGTCGTGGCGTCGCTGGCCGAGATCGGGGGCATGGGCGACGCGGCAGGGTCGCTGCCGCCGGTCGAGGTGCTGGCCGAGGCCGCCGCGGCGCTGGAGGAATCGCACGACGAGGTCAACGGCGGCTGGGGCCGCGCGCCCAAGTTCCCGCAGCCGATGACGATCGAGTTCCTCCTCCGCCGGCACCTCGCGACGGGCGACCCGCGGGCGCTCGCGACCGCACGCCGGACGCTCGACCGCATGGCGGACGGCGGCGTCCGCGACCAGCTCGGCGGCGGGTTCCACCGCTACGCGACCGACGCCCGCTGGCTCGTGCCCCACTTCGAGCAGATGCTCTACGACAACGCCCAGCTTGCCCGCGTCTACCTCCACGCCTGGCAGCTGACCCGTGACCAGCGTCACCTCGATGTCGCGATCGGTGCGCTCGACTTCCTCCTCCGCGACCTCCGGACGCCCGGCGGGGGGTTCGCGGCGAGCCTCGATGCCGACACCGATGGCGTCGAGGGCGCCACGTTCACGTGGCTGTCCGGCGAGGTGCGCGAGGTGCTGGGCGACGACGCGCCGCTGTTCGAGGCGGCGTACGGCGTCACGGACACGGGCAACTGGGAGGGCGTCACCATCCTGTCTCGCGTCCGTGGCGACGCCGAGCTGGCGGACCGCTTCGGCCTCGCGCCGGCCAAGGTGCCGGATCGGCTGGCGGCCGCCCGGGCCGCCTTGTTCGAGGTTCGGTGCGCCCGAGCCCAGCCCGCTCGCGACGACAAGGTGCTCGCCGCCTGGAACGGCCTGGCGATCGCGGCGCTGGCAGAGGCCTCGCGGGCGCTCCAGGCGGACGTGCCCGCGCTCGCGGACCGCGCTGCGTCCTACCGGGCGGCGGCAATCTCAGCCGCCGAAGACGTGCTGGCCGGGCTGCGCGTGGGGGCAGGACGCCTGCGGCGCTCGTGGAAGGACGGCCGGGCCACCGCAGCGGGCGTCCTCGAGGACCACGCCGACCTCGCCGACGGACTGCTCGCCCTGTACGAGGCCACCGCCGACGAGCGCTGGTACACGGAGTCCGTGGCGCTCGCCGAGGGGATCCTGGCCCGGTTCGCGGATCCGGGGGGCGGCTTCCACGACACGGCCGCCGACGCCGAGGGACTGGTGATCAGGCCGCGCGACCTCCAGGACAACGCGGTGCCGTCCGGCGGCGCCATGGCCACGACCGTCCTGCTCCGCCTGGCCGCGCTCACCGGCGAACCGCGCTATCGAGCGGCGGCAGAGCGAGCGCTGGCCGGCGTCGGCCCGTACCTCGCCCGCTATCCGACGTCGTTCGCCCAGTGGCTGTGCGCCCTGGAGGTGGCCCACCGGGGGATCGTCGAGGTGGCGATCGTCAGGGGCGGGGTCGATGCCGCCGACCCGCTCGTCCGGGTCGCCTCGCGCTCCTACGGCCCGTTCCGCGTCCTCGCGGTGACCGCGGCGGGCAACGCCTCATCGGTCCCGCTGCTGCGCGGCAAGTTCGCCCTCCGCGGCCGCTCCACGGCGTTCGTCTGCCGCGACTTCGCCTGCCGCCAGCCGGTCCACGAGCCCGAGGCGCTCGAGGCGCTGCTGGTGGGCACGTGAGCGCCTTCACGGTCCGCGAGGCGCTCCCCGACGAGCTCGACGCCGCCGGCCGCATCGTGGTCGAGGCGTACCGGGCGCACGGCGGTCCGAGCGCCGACGAGGGCGAGTACCTCGGGGAGGTCCTCGACGCGCGCGGACGGGCGCGTGTCTGCCCGGTGCTGGTGGCAGTGGACGGGGAGAGTGGCGAGGTGCTCGGGTCGGTCTCGTACGTTCC
>JAJYMP010000400.1 GCA_021786915.1 Chloroflexota bacterium | reverse complement strand
GGGTATGTCGAGGGCCTCGAGGCTGGCGTGTTCTCGCCCGGGCCAGACGCCTGGCGCGTGCTGGGTGACCAGACCGCGCGTCTCGAGCGCCTCGTCGACGACCTCGCGACCCTGTGGCGCGCCGAGTCGAGCGATCTCCGCCTCGAGCGGGTGCCGGTGGACGGCGCCGAGGCACTCCAGGCCGTCAGTGCCCGGCACCTGTCGACGGCGGCCGCACGCTCGATCACGGTCACCGCGGGCGGCAGCCCAGTGCGCCTCCTGGCGGACCCGATGCGGCTCGGCCAGGTGCTCGACAACCTGGTCGCCAACGCCGTCCGGTACGGCCGCGACGGCGGTGCGGTGGCCCTGGGCCTCCGCGCCGAGGGCCGGGAGGCCGTCATCACCGTCCGCGACGACGGTCCCGGGCTCGAACCCAGCGAGGCCGCCCGCGTCTTCGACCGCTTCTACCGCGCCGACCCGTCCCGCTCGCGCCAGGCCGGAGGCAGCGGGCTGGGCCTCGCGATCACACGATCGCTCGTCGAGGCGATGGGCGGATCGGTCGCCGTCGAGAGCCCCGGACGGGGACTCGGCACCACGTTCACGGTCCGGCTGCCGCTCTCCTGATCCTCGCTGGACCCTCAGCCGCCGGGGTGGTGACTCGGCTCGGGGTGGTGACTCGGCGTCATCATGGCGGACGGCGAGGGCATCGGCTGGCGGCTGGGCATGGGCGTCCGCGCGGGCATCGAGCTCGGCATCGGCGTCCGGGTCGGCATCGCTGTCCGTGTCGGCATTGTGGTCGGCATCGCCGACGGCCCGGGCATCGCGCTCGGCGTCGGCCTGGGGGAGGGCATCCCGGCCGGCGGGGACGCCGAGCCCGGATGGGTCGGGACGGGCGACTCGAGTGGGACGGACGGCGCGGGCGATTCGGTCGGCGACGGGTGCGTCGCCACCCAAGCTGCCGCGGCAGCGCCGCCGATCCCGCCGCCGACGGCAACGGCAAGGACCAGCACGACGAGTGCGGACGAGATGCGGACGCCGACCGGCCGGCCCGAGCCGAGGGCGACCCGCCAGGCGTCGCGGAGGGACGCGAGGACCGCCGACGCCCGACGGGACCGCGCCGCGGCCGCCATGGCGGAGACGGGAGCCGGTGCCGGCTCGTCGGCGATCGCGGCCATGATGTCCCGGGCGAGCCCCGCGCGGGGCCCCGGACCGGCGTCGCGCGCGGCGCCCTCGAGCGCGGACGCGGCGGAGCGGATCCGCGCCACCTCGTCGGGGGTGAACCCGTCCCGCTCGGTCATCGTGCCGCCTCCAGCGCGTCGAGGCGCTCGCGCAGCCGCAGGAGCCCGCGGTGCAGGTGGGTCTTGACGGTCCCCTGGGGCCGGCCGCAGGCCTCGGCGATCTCCGGCACGGTGAGGCCGCCGAAGTAGCGCAGGGCCACGGTCTCGCGGTACGGCTCCTCGAGCCCGCGCAGGGCGTCCCGGACGGCCTCGGCGTCCTCGCCGGCCACGGCGACGCGCCCCGGGTCGGCAACGTCCGCCGCCTCGAGCGACGCCTCGGCGAAGTGGCGCGCGACTCGCCGCCCCCCGCCGTCGAGGATCTCGTCGGGACCTTCGAGGGCCGCCACGTCGATCCAGTCCACGGGCCGCCGCTGGTGCGCCCGGCGGACGGAGATGCGGACGGCGATCCGGGCGATCCATGCGCCGAACGGGCCGTCGCCGCGCCAGTCCGGCAGCGACCGGAACGCGGCCAAGAACGCCTCCTGGGCGGCGTCCTCCGCATCAGAGGCGTTGCCGAGGACGCGGTAGCAGACGCGGGTCACGGCCGCGAGGTCCCGCTCGACGAGGACGGCGAAGGCGTCGCGGTCGCCGTCGAGCACGGCGCGCACGGCGCGGATCGCGACATCGTCGCGCTCGATGGCGGCGTTGGCGTGGTCGGTGACGGAGGAGACGGGTGAGATCGCTGGGTGCCTCGGGCTCGGGTCACGGTAGGGTGAAAGGGGGACGGGACGCGTGTCGGCATGGTCGGGTGCCTCGGTCGCCTGGCGGCAGGTCCGTCGGGCCCATCCTTCAGGCAGGCGGGCCCCAAGACGGCCCGTCAGTCGTGGCCTGTGCCGCCGTAGCCCATGTCGTGGCCGCTGCCGCCGTGGCCTGCGGAGTCCGGACACGGCGTCGCCGCGGCGTGCGGGGCGGCGGTCGCGGAGGGGTGGCGCGAGGGCATCGCGACCGCGTGGTGGGCCGTTGCGGGCTCGGGGTGGTGGGTGGCGCCAGGGCTCGCGCGATGGGTCGCCGCCGGTGTCGCCTCGGGGTGGTGGGAGGGCATCGGCGATGGGACGGCCGTCGGGTCCTGGGCGGCAGCCCGCACGGGCGCGCCGGTCGTTGTCAGCGCGGCCGCGGGGGCGGGTGCCGCGGCGGGGTCAGACGCCGTCCGCGACGTGATCGCGCTCGCCCCGAGCGCGCCGGAGGCTACGAGGGCGCCGGCCAGCAGCGAGCGGGCGGCGAGGTGGGCGATGGCGGTGGTGAGCATTGGAGTCCTCGGGTCAGGGCTGGGCAGGTGGGGTCTGGCAGCGGCGCTTGGCGGGCGATGCGGGTGCGCCCCGGTGTCGCGCCGGCTCAGTGGCGGTCCGCGGCGGCCATCCCCATCGTGACCCCGTGCATCGCGGTGCCGTGCGGCGACGCGGCGCACGACGCCGCCATGGGCCCGCGGGCGGGCATCGGGCACGACGCGACGTTGGCGCTCGCGGCGGGCGCCGCCGGGGCGGCGTGGGCGGCGACGAGGCCCGGGCCGGCGATGCCGGCGATCGCGAGGGCCGCGACCGCGAGCGGGCGGGCGACGGCGTGGAGGGCGGCGAGGTGGAGCATGGCGTTGTCCTCGGTGCTGGCAGGGCGCTTGATGTCCCACACCGGTAGGGGCATCGCGCGACAGAACCGTTTCGCCGATCCCGCGCAGGCGCCGCAGGTGGGCGCCAGCGGAGCCGGTCGGGCGGCCCCCGGCCCGGTGGCAGGTCGCACCTGCCGACGTGGGGCTGGTCAGCGCGTCGCGGAGGACAGGCCGGTGCGCGCGACGGCCGCGAACCGCTCGAGCACGTCGTCGACCTCGTCGCCGGTCGTCATCCGGCCGAGGCTGAGGCGCACGGCGCCCATACCGACCCGGGGCTCGACGCCCATCGCCACGAGGACCGGCGAGAGCTCAATCGAGTCGGCGTGGCAGGCGGATCCGGTCGATGCGGCGACATCCCCGAGGGCCGCGATCACGTCGGCGCCCGGGCGCCCGACGAACGAGACGTTCAGCGTGTTCGGCAGCCGTCCGGTCGGGTGGCCGTTGAGCACCACAGCGTCGCCGAACAGCGAGCGCAGGCCCTCCCACAGGCGGTCCCGAAGCGTGCGCACGCAGCCCATCGGGGCGAGGTCGCCCGCGAGGGCGCACGCCTCGCCGAGCGCGGCGTCGAGCAGCGCGCTCTCCGTGCCCGCGCGACGGCCCGACTCGTGGCCGGCGCCGTGGACGAGGGGCTCGAGGCGCACGCCGCGCCGGACGTACAGGGCGCCGACGCCCTTGGGAGCGTAGGCCTTGTGGCCGGCGACCGAGAGCAGGTCGACGCCGAGCTCGTCGACGCGGGTGGGGACCTTGCCGACGCTCTGCGCCGCGTCGGTGTGGAGGAGGACGCCGCGCTCGCGCGTGATCGCGCCGATCTCGGCGACGAGCTGGATCGTGCCCACCTCGTTGTTGGCGTGCATGACCGAGACGAGGAACGTGCGCGGCGTGATCGCCCGGCGGACGTCGTCGGGGTCGACCCGCCCGGTGCCGTCGACTGGGACCAGGGTCACGCGCGCCCCGAGCCGCTCGAGGAACCGGGCTGGCTCCAGGATCGCCGGGTGCTCGACCGTCGTCGTGACAAGGTGGTCGGTGCCCTCCGGGCGCGCGAACCAGGCGCCGATGAGCGCCGCGTTGTTCGCCTCGCTGCCGCCGCTCGTGAAGACGATCTCATCTGGTGCAGCGCCGAGCAGGTCCGCGACCTGGGCTCGAGCCCGGTCGATGACGGCGCGGGCCTCGCGCCCGCCCGGGTGGAGCGCCGACGGGTTGGCGTACGGCCCGTCGAGCAGCGGCCGCATGACGGCGGCCACGCGCGGGTCGATCGGGGTGCTGGCGTTGTAGTCGAGGTAGATGCCGCTCACGAGGGGTCCCCGGCGGTGACGACCGGCAGGCCCGCGAGGCGCCACTCGGGGTACCCGTCCTCGAGGCGGCGCGCACGCCGCCCGGCGCGCTCCAGGAGGGCGACGGCCTCCGGGCTCATCGCGCAGTAGGGGCCCCGACAGTAGGCCACGACCTCGACGTCGGCCGGGAGCTCGGCGAGGCGGGCCTCGAGCTCCGGGAGCGGGATCGACAGCGCGCCGGCGATGTGGCCGGCCTCGAACTCGTCGGCCGGGCGCAGGTCGACGACCACCGAGTCGCCCGACCGGACGCGCGCCATCAGCTCCGCGCGGCTCACCGCCACCCGGGGCGCGCCGAGGAAGCGGGCGGCGGCGCGCTCGGCGTCGCCGAGCCGCGAGGCGGCGGTCCGCAGGGACGCGAGCAGGGCGTACACGTCGTCGTCAGCGAGCCGGTAGAGGATGAAGTTGCCGTCGCGGCGCGCGGCCACGAGCCCGGCCCGGCGGAGCGTCTGGAGGTGGGCCGACGCGAGGGCGACCGAGATGTCGGCGCGCGAGGCGAGCACCTCGACCGACCGCTCGCCCTGGGCCAGCAGGTCGAGCAGCTCGATGCGGTGGCCGTTGGCGAGCGCCTTGCCGACCTGGGCGAAGGCCTCGTGGAGGTCGTTCTTGGCGGCGCGCGTCCCGAGCGTCGCCGTCCCCGTAGCGGTGTCCGTCATGCTGCTATTCTACAACTTGTTTGACCAGTTGACTCGCGAGGTCCGTCCCCGCTCGCGGTCCCGACGGAGACGCCCGGTGAAGACCCTCATCATCCTGAACGAGCCGGCCTACGGCAACGAGCGCACGTACAACGGGATGCGCCTGGCGAACTCGCTCGCCAAGGACGAGTCCGTCGAGCTGCGAGTGTTCCTCATGGGCGACGCGGTCACCGCGGCGAGGACCGCCCAGAAGACCCCCGACGGCTACTACAACCTCGAGCGGATGCTCAAGGGGCTCGTCTCGAAGGGGATCGCCGTTGGCGCCTGCGGGACCTGCATCGACGCCCGCGGCATGACCGGCGACGTCCTCGCCGAGCCCGTGCACCGCGGCACGCTCGCCGAGCTGACCGAGTGGACGATCTGGGCCGACAAGGTCATCACGTTCTGATGGCGCGCCGGATGGTCCTGGTCCTCGGCGGCGGCGTCGGCGGGCTCGTCACCGCCAACGAGCTCCGCCGGCGGCTCGACCCCGCCGACCGGGTCGTCGTCGTCGAGCGAGAGCGGCAGCACCTCTTCCAGCCCTCGCTCCTCTGGCTGATGGTCGGGCGCCGGCGGCGCGACCAGATCGAGCGCCCGCTCCGCGAGCTCCTCA
>JAJYMP010000604.1 GCA_021786915.1 Chloroflexota bacterium | reverse complement strand
CCGACGCCGGATTGGGGGTGCCGCAGGCGGGGCAGACCTGGGCGAGCCGGGACGCGCACTCGGTGCAGAACTTCGCGCCGACCGGGTTCTCCGTGCCGCAGTTCGAACAGATCACCGCCCGCCTCATCCTTATGCGTGCGTGGAGGGTACCCGAACTCTCCGTGGCGTGGAGTGGGCGGTTTCGGGGCCTCCCGTGGCGGCACGGACCTCCTTTCTGATCTTCGATCTCGCCGGCACCAAGGCGAAGGCGGTGCTCGATGGGTCGGAGTGGCGGGACTACGTCGACATCGCGACTCTGCTGCGGAAGGAGCACCGGCTCCCCGACATCATCGGGTACGCGACCACGATCTTCGAGCCGCTCTTCGAGTTCCCGGCCGCCGCGTTCCTGCGCGCCCTCGTCTACTTCGAGGAGGGGACGGCACCCGAGGTCCCCGACGCCATGCGGCGCGAGCTCGAGGCCGCCGTGACCGAAACTGCACACGGGAGTATTCCGACCGTCGAGCCGTACGCGGGATCGATCCTGCCGTAGGGCCCATGCAGCCATCGGCGCGAAGCTCGGGGAACGCCCGCGATCTGGCCGACCGGACGCCGGTGCCGTGACCACTCAGGAGCTTGCCGGTGCAGGTCGGGGGCCTGCCCCTCGACGCGGCCCTGGGCGAGGGGAGCGAACGCGCCCGGGGCGCTCGAGCTGAGCGCGCACGACGCGGCCGACCTGGCGCTGGCGACGCGGCGGGGGCCCGGCCCGGCCACAGTAGACCAGCGGCGCCGGCGCGCTCGTTGGCAAGCCGGGAAGGAACTCGTCGTCTGACGCCCGGAGGGCCTTGCCAGGCCACGAGCGGGGCGAGTACGATTTGCCGAGAAGAGGGACGCGCCCAGCGCCCCATCCCAGGAGGTTAGTGCGACCATCCCTGACGAGTGATCCCGCTGCCGAGCGGGTTGTTGGCGTTCATGTGGCTGCCGTCCAGCGCTGGGCCGTCGGGTCCGCCGGGGCGGCGTTTTTCGTCTTCGAGGCCGTCGGCGCCGGCATCGCGGGGCGGGCTGTTTCCACCGCCCGGACCTCCGGCCGCTGCGCCGCCGTGCAGGCCCGGAGAACGCCTCGTGGCCGGTAGCGGGCGGCAGCGTTCCGATGCGCTGATTGTCGCGGCGTTGATGAGCGGTGCCACCATCTCGCACGCGGCGCTCCGCGCCGGAGTCAGCGAGCGGACCGTCCGGCGTCGCCTGGCCGATCCGACGTTCCGAGCCCGGCTCAAGGCGGCGCAAACCGAGCACGTGGCAGGGATCGCGCGGGTGTTGGTGGGCACCACCACCGAGGCGACCGCCCACCTCCTGGAGCTCATGCGCGTAGCGCCGCCCGCTGTCCGGCTTGGAGCGGCGCGGACGATCTTCGAGCTGGCAGGGAAGTGGCGCCTCGAAGTCGAGCTCGAGGAGCGGCTCGCGGCCCTGGAGCAGGCCGTCGCCGAGCTCCAACCCGAGCGTTAGGTGTCGCGACTCCGGAGCCGGCTGGCGCGACTGGAGGCGCGGGTCGCGCGGGCGCGCTCGGCGCGGGCGGCCCGGCTCGACCGTGTCCGCCGACCGGCGGTGCTGCGCCCGGCGACCACGGCCGAGTTCGCCGAGCAGTTCCGCCGCTTCCGTCTGCCCACCCCGTGGTTCCACCGCGTCTGGTACGAGGCCATGGACTCGGGCCTGAAGCGGATCTTCATCATGGGCCCGCGCCAGCACGCCAAGACGTCGTGCGTACTGACCTACGTGCTGCGCCGCATCTGTGAGGACCACCACCTGCGGGTCGGCATCATCAGCCAGACCGACGCGCTGGCCAAGCACTTTCTGGGCGAGATCAAGTACGAGCTGGAGTCCAACGCGAAGCTGATCGACCGGTACGCCCCGACCGACCCGGAGACGAAAGCGATCCTCCCGTTCCGCGGCGACACGTGGACCGAGCACCAGATCGTCCTCTCCGACGCGCGAGAAGGTGAGCACGGGATCAGCGGCAAGGACGTGAGCGTGTTCAGCGTCGGGCGGGGCGGGCAGATCACCGGCTACCACTGCGATCTGCTGGTCGTGGACGACTTGGAGACGAAGGAGGCGACCGACTCCGACACCGTGCGGCAGGGCACCCGCGAGTGGTGGGCCCGCGAGGTCGAGCCGGTGCTGGCGCCGGGTGGCCAACTCATTGGAACCGGGACCAGAAAGCATTTCGACGATGTCTACTCGTACTGGCTCCGACCCGACTCGGGCTGGCACGTGGTGGACGTCGTGAAGTCCGTCTTCCGCCCGGATGGCTCGCCGATCTGGCCCGAGATGTGGTCGCTCGAAGCGCTGGCCGCGCGCAAGGCACAGATGGACGAGACCGACCTGCTCGGCTGGCCGCAGGAGTTCCTGAACGAGCCGCGCCCGGCGGCGACGCAGATGTTCTTCCCCGATCGCTGGCCGACCTTCGGTAAGGCGCCATGGGGCCTGTCGATCTTCCAGTACTGGGATCTCGCCATCAGCGAGCGCGCCTCGGCGGACTACACGGTGGGCTGGACGATCGGGGTGGACGGCGGCAACAACGTCTACCTGCTGGAGCGTCGCAAGGGCCACTGGAACTTCAACCGCACGCTGGCCGAGATCGAGTCGATGGGCACCGCGTGGTCGGCGGCCGGGCTGCAGGCGGTGGGCATCGAGGAGGTGGCCTATCAGGCCGCCGCGGTGCAGGAGGCGCTGCGCCGCACGATGCTGCCGATCGTGCCCGACAAGATCGGTCGCGGCGACCGGGACAAGGTCGCCCGGGGCCGCCTGCTCGAAGCGCGTGCCGCGGGCGGCAAGGTGCTCCGGCCGATGGATGCCCCGTGGTGGATCGACTTCGCCGCCGAGGCGCTGTACTTCCCGGCCGGAGCGCATGACGACCAGATCGACGCACTGGGAGGCGCGGTGAAGCTGGCCGGTGCGTCAACCGAGTCCATCAGCTGGCAGTACAACATGTGGACCTGCACCAAGTGCGGCCGGATGTTCTCGTGGGAGAAAGGCCGCCCCTGCCCGCAGTGCGGCACCCGGGCGCCGGACACGTTCGAGAACCCCGAACTGGCGTCCTACGGCGGCCACATGTCGATGGAGCCGTCCTACAACGCCCCCGGATCGGCGGGGCAAGCGCTCAGCGCCGTCATGGAGCCACCGCCGTCGAGCGGCCTCAACCCGTGGGGCATGTGGACCTGCGAGAAGTGCGCCAACCTGTTCATGTGGGAGCGCGGGCGCCGCTGCCCAAAGTGCGGCACCAAGTCGCCCGAGTCGTTCGAGGACCCCGGACCGGAGCCGCGGGAGCACGCGGGAGACTGACTCCACGAGGACCAGCCCGCTCCACCCATCCGTGCCGCTTCCCGGCCTGCGGCTGGCACCATCGCCGAGGAGCCGCCGCCGTCGCGCCCGATGCATGCGAGGTGCGGCGCCACGTGGCCCGAGTCGATGCTCCACGATCGCGTGGCCGACCGGCTCTGGCCCCGGCTCAGGGAGGAGTCGCCTGCGTTCCAGCTCGCCGGGCCGCCCATGACGAGCCCCCGCTGGATACCGCCCGTGACGCTGCGAGATCCCTGCGAGCTGCTGGCGCCTACTCCCTGGGACGGTCGGGCTCCTCGAACGGACCGGACTCGTCCTCACCGGTATCGGATGCAGGCAGCACCGCAGCACCGACCCGCGCGGGCTTCAACTCCCCTGCCTCCCCTGGCGCGCCGAAGACCTCCCGCAGGCCACGTGCGACCCCGCGCGCGACGGCGTCCTCAATGGCCTCGAGCAGCGCAGGTTGGGCATCCGCGGATGTCGCGAGCGGGCGCTCGAGGTCGATCCCAAAGCGCGCCGCGAGCTCAGCGGGAGACACGCCGAGGAGCTGGGCCAGACGGGGAACGATCGAGCGTGACGGTCGCCCCCGCACCGACTCCGACTCCCAGTTCGCGATCGCGGCCCGGGCAAGCCCGAGCGTGCGGGCGAGCTGCGCCTGACTGCGGAAGCCGGCCCGGAGTCGGGCCCGCCGGAACCAGGCGGCCGCGGTCTCGCTCATCGCGGACATGCTACCAGCGCGTCAGCCTCTGATCATCTCGGTTGACACACGTGGGCCGATATGTCAGACTCTGACGTATCATGACCACGAGGATCGGTGCGGCACAGCTGGACCGCAGCGACACACCACACGCAGGTACTGGACCAAGCGAACTCGCCTTGCACCGTGCAGTTGTCAGCGACAGCGTCAGCAGCACGGAGGCCTCACGGTCCACCACGGCCGCGCCCCTTGACGGCGTCGGCCTCGTCCGGGACGCCCACCACCGCTACCGCTGGAACGGCGGGCCGTGGTTCCCGTCGGTCACGACCATCCTCGCCATCAAGGACAAGCCGGGGCTGGTGGGCTGGGCGAAGCGGGAGACGGCCGCCTGCGCGGTGCGCAACGTCGACGTCCTCGCGCGCATGGTGGCGTCGGGCGGTCCGCAGGCGGCGATCGACTGGCTGAAGCGGATCCCCGACTACCGGCGCGACGAGGCGGCCGACCTGGGCTCGCGGGTCCATGCGGTGGCCGAGGGGCTGGGCCGCGGCGATCCGGTGGCCGTCGACGCGGCGGTGCGCCCCTACCTCGAGGCCTACCGGCGCGACTTCCTCGAGCCCTTCCGCCCGCGGTTTCTGGCGGTCGAGGCGATGGTGTGCTCGGAGCGTTACGAGTACGGCGGCACCGCGGACGCCTTCGTCGAGATCGACGGCGAGGTCTGGCTCCTCGATTACAAGACCGGCGCGGGCGTGTATCCGGAGAGCGCGCTGCAGCTGGCGGGCCTCGCCCGGGCGCAGTTCATCGGCCGGCCCGGCGATCCCCGCCAGTATCCCGTGCCGCCCGCGACCCGGTTCGGGATCCTGCACGTGCGGCCCGAGGGCGCCCGGCTCCATCCGGTCGTGGTCGACCGTGCCGCGGTCGCGGCCTTCCTGGACGCGCGTCGCCTGTTCGCCTGGGATCAGGGGCCCGCCAAGTCGGTGATCGGGGCGCCCCTCGCCCCGGGCCCGACGATCGCGGCTGCCTGAACGGCCGTCCCGGGCCGTGCTGCGCCGCTATCGGTCGCCTCGACGCCGGCGAGGCGCCCTCCCTCCGGACCGGCGAGGCGCCCTCCCTCCGGATCCGATCCCGCCGAGCGTGCGCGACCACGTGCGCGCGCGCGACGGAGGCTGCGTCTTCGGGCGCTTGGCGATCCCGCACGACTGCTTCGGCCGGCTCGAGCTGGACCACGTGCGGGCCTCCGGCGCGCTCGGCCGACGCAGCCGGAGCACGGCCGACAACCTCGTCGTGCTCTGCCCGGCGGCGCACCTCGAGAAGACCCTCCATGGGCGCCGCTGGCGGCCGGTCCTCCTGGCCTGGATCGAGCGGGCCGAGCGGGAGGCCATTTTCCGGGCCCTGCGGGAAGCTGGAGGGAACAGGACCATTGCGGCCAGGCTGCTGAATATACCGCGCAGCACCCTCTATTACAAGATGAACCGCCTCGGGCT
>JAJYMP010000059.1:3584-5492 GCA_021786915.1 Chloroflexota bacterium | reverse complement strand
CTTGACCTTGTTCTCGTAGCCCGAGTACGTGTGGATGACGTACCAGCGCTTCTCGGGCGCGCGGGTGCTGGTGAGCTGCTCGGTCATGCGCTCGCCCCGGTCAAGACCTTGACGATCTGGTCGAAGGCCGTGTCGGCGACCGTGATGTAGAGGCCGACCACGAACGACACCACGAACACGAGCACGGTGAGGTTCCGCACTTGGGTGCGATCAGGCCACGAGACCTTCTTGAGCTCGGACCAGGATTCGTTGATGAAGCGGCGGATACGGTTCACGGAAGCCTTGCTAGCGGACGATAAGGGTGGCAGGGGCGATAGGACTCGAACCTACAACCTGCGGTTTTGGAGACCGCTGCTCTGCCAATTGAGCTACACCCCTGCGAGGGTCCGGACGGGCTACTTGGCCTCCCGGTGCAGCGTGTGGCGCCGCTCCCGGGGACAGTACTTCTGCAGCTCGATCCGGCTGGGATCGTTCTTCTTGTTCTTGCGCGTCGCGTAGTTCCGCTGCTTGCACTCGGTGCAGGCGAGCTGGATCACCGGACGCGCCTCGACTCTGGCCATGAAACTCTCTTACGCGATGATGGTGGTGATCGCGCCGGCGCCGACCGTTCGGCCGCCCTCGCGGATGGCGAACCGCTGGCCGACCTCGAGGGCGATGGGCCCGATCAGCTCGACGGTCATGTCCACGTTGTCGCCGGGCATCACCATCTCGGCGCCGTCGGGCAGCCCGATGGACCCCGTGACGTCGGTGGTGCGCAGGTAGAACTGCGGCCGGTACCCGTTGTAGAAGGGGGTGTGGCGGCCGCCCTCCTCCTTGGTCAGCACGTACACCCGGGCGACGAACTTGGTGTGGGGCTTGACCGAGCCGGGCTTGGCCAGCACCTGGCCGCGCTCGATCTCGTCGCGCTCGATGCCCCGCAGCAGGCAGCCGACGTTGTCGCCCGCCTGGCCCTGGTCGAGCAGCTTCTTGAACATCTCGACGCCGGTGACCACGACCTTGCGGGTGGCGGTGTGGACGCCCACGAGCTCCACCTCGTCGCCCACCCTGACGACCCCGCGCTCGATGCGCCCGGTCGCCACGGTGCCCCGGCCCTTGATGCCGAACACGTCCTCGACCGGCATCAGGAACGGGCGGTCGATGGCGCGCACGGGGTCCGGGATGTAGGAGTCGACCGCGTCCATCAGCTCCTGGATGCAGGCGTAGGCCGGGTCGGACGGGTCGTCGGGGGCCTCGAGGGCCTTGAGCGCGGAGCCGCGGACGATCGGCAGGTCGTCGCCCGGGAAGTTGTTCTTGGTCAGCAGCTCGCGGACCTCGAGCTCGACGAGGTCGAGCAGCTCGGGGTCGTCGACCGCGTCGCACTTGTTGAGGAACACCACCATGTACGGCACCTCGACCTGGCGGGCGAGCAGGATGTGCTCGCGGGTCTGGGGCATCGGGCCGTCGGTGGCGGCGACCACCAGGATCGCGCCGTCCATCTGGGCGGCGCCGGTGATCATGTTCTTGATGTAGTCCGCGTGCCCGGGGCAGTCGACGTGCGCGTAGTGGCGGCGCTCGGTCTCGTACTCGACGTGGGCGATCGCGATCGTGATCCCGCGCTCGCGCTCCTCGGGGGCGTTGTCGATCGTGTCGAACGCGCGGTACTCCGCGCCGCCCCGCAGCGCGAGGTACTTGGTGATCGCCGCGGTGAGCGTCGTCTTGCCGTGGTCGATGTGGCCGATCGTGCCGACGTTGACGTGCGGCTTCGTGCGCTCGAACTTCTTCTTGGCCACAGGACCCTTCTCACTCCACTCTGGGGCGGTGCTGGCCGCCGCGGACGGACCATCTGTTCGCGAAGGATGGAGCCCAGAACGGGATTCGAACCCGTGACCTCATCCTTACCAAGGATGTGCTCTACCGGCTGAGCTATCT
>JAJYMP010000059.1:0-3574 GCA_021786915.1 Chloroflexota bacterium | reverse complement strand
CGTCTTGCCGTGGTCGATGTGGCCGATCGTGCCGACGTTGACGTGCGGCTTCGTGCGCTCGAACTTCTTCTTGGCCATGTCCGATTGGACTCCTGCTGCACGCTCGCGTCGTGGCGAGCCGATCCCTCTTAGACCTTCGACTTGGCGACGAGCTCGGCCGCGAGGTTCGGCGGAACCTCGGCGTAGTGGCTGAGCTCCATGGAATAGCTGGCTCGACCCTGGGTCATCGACCGCAGGTCCGTGGCGTACCCGAACATCTGGGCGAGCGGGACCGACGAGCGGACCACCTGCGTGGAGCCGCGGGGGTCCATCCCCTCGATCTGCCCGCGTCGGCTGTTGAGATCGCCGATCACGTCGCCCATGAACTCCTCGGGCATCGTGACCTCGACCTCCATCATCGGCTCGAGGATGGCCGGGCTGGCCTTGTGCACCGCGTCCTTGATCGCCATGGAACCGGCGATCTTGAACGCCATCTCCGACGAGTCCACCTCGTGGTAGGACCCGTCGATGAGCGTCACCTTGACGTCGACCATGGGGTAGCCCGCGAAGATGCCCGTGTCGAGCGTCTCCCGGATGCCGGCGTCGATCGGCTTGATGTACTCGCGCGGGATGGTGCCGCCCACGATCTTGTCGATGAACTCGTAGCCGGCGCCCTTCTCGTTGGGCTCGACGCGGATGACCGCGTGGCCGTACTGGCCCTTGCCGCCGGTCTGGCGGACGAAGCGCCCGTTGCCCTCGGCTGCCCGGCGGATGGTCTCGCGGTAGGCGACCTGCGGCTTGCCGACGTTGGCCGCGACCTTGAACTCACGGACCATGCGGTCCACCAGCACATCGAGGTGCAGCTCGCCCATGCCGGCGATGAGGGTCTGGCCGGACTCCTCGTCGGTCTTGACCCGGAAGGTCGGGTCCTCCTCGGCCAGGCGCTGGAGCGCGATGCCCAGCTTGTCCTGGTCGGCCTTGGTCTTGGGCTCGATGGCGACCTCGATGACCGGCTCGGGGAAGGTCATCGACTCGAGGATCACAGGGTGGTCCACGTCGGTGAGCGTGTCGCCCGTGAAGGTCTCCTTGAGACCGACGGCCGCCGCGATGTCGCCCGCGTACACGGTGTCGATCTCTTCCCGGTGGTTGGCGTGCATCTGGAGGATGCGCCCGATGCGCTCCTTCTTGCCCTTCGTCGCGTTGAGCACGTACGAGCCGGACTTGAGGGTGCCGGCGTAGACGCGGAAGAACGCGAGCTTGCCGACGAACGGGTCGGCGGCGATCTTGAAGGCCAGGGCGCTGAAGTTGGCGCTGTCGTCGGGGCTGACGAGCACCTCGACGTCGGAGTTGGCGCGGAGGCCGTGGATGGGCGGCACGTCGAGCGGCGACGGGAGGTAGTCCACGACCGCGTCGAGCATCGGCTGGACGCCCTTGTTCCTGAGCGCGGAGCCGGTCAGCACCGGGACCCACTTGTAGCCCAGGGTGGCCACGCGGATGCCGTGCTTGATCTCGGCCTCGGTGAGCTCCTCGCCCTCGAGGTACTTGTGGGCGAGCGCGTCGTCAACGTCGGCACACGCCTCGAGCAGGTGCTCACGGTGCTCGGCCGCCTCGTCCGCAAGCTCCGGGGGAATGTCGGTCGTGTCGAACGTGCTGCCGAGGTCGTCGCGCCAGACCAGGGCCTTCATCCGCACGAGGTCGACAACGCCCTGGAAGCTGTCCTCGTTGCCGATCGGGATCTGGATCGGCACGGGCTTCACGCCCAGGCGGTCCTGGATCATCTCGACGTCGCGCCAGAAGTTGGCGCCCGTGCGGTCGAGCTTGTTGATGAAGCAGATGCGCGGCACGCCGTAGCGGTCCGCCTGCCGCCAGACCGTCTCCGACTGGGGCTCGACGCCGGCGACACCGTCGAAGACGACCACCGCGCCATCGAGCACGCGGAGGCTGCGCTCAACCTCAACCGTGAAGTCCACGTGCCCGGGCGTATCGATAATGTTGATGCGGTGATCGTTCCACTCGCAGGTCGTGGCCGCCGCGGTGATCGTGATCCCGCGCTCCTGCTCCTGGGGCATCCAGTCCATGGTGGCCGCGCCGTCATGAACCTCGCCGATCTTGTAGATCTTCTTCGTGTAGAAGAGGATCCGCTCGGTGACGGTGGTCTTGCCCGCGTCGATATGGGCGATGATTCCGATGTTCCGCGTTCGTGCGAGCGGAACGGCGCGTGCCACGATCAGTTAGCTCCTACTCGGCTCGGACTACCACTTGAAGTGGCTGAAGGCGCGGTTCGCCTCGGCCATCTTGTGGGTGTCCTCGCGGCGCTTCACTGCCGCGCCGAGGCCGTTCATGGCATCGACGAACTCGGCGGCGAGCTTCTCGGACATGCTCTTCCCGCTGCGCTTGCGCGCCGACTGGACGAGCCAGCGGACGCCCAGCGAGAGGCGGCGGTCGCCACGGATCTCGACCGGGACCTGGTAGGTGGCGCCACCGACGCGGCGAGGCTTCACCTCGATGATCGGGGTGGCGTTGCGGAGCGCGGCCTCGAGCACCTCGAGCCCCGGGCGCTTGGCCTGGAACTCGGCGCGAGCCAGCGCCTGGCGGAGGATCCGGTCCGAGAGGGTCTGCTTCCCGTCCCGCATCAGCTTCGCGCTGACGTGGTCCGTGACGCGCTTGGTGTCGGGCTGGTACTTGGCCTTGCGCGGGATCGACTGACGGCGGGGCATCCTACTTCTTCTTCCCGGGCGCCTGGCTGACCTTCGCCCCGTACTTGCTGCGACCCTGCTTGCGGTCCTTCACACCGGCCGCGTCAAGCGTGCCGCGGATGATGTGGTACTTGACCGAGGGGAGGTCCTTCACGCGGCCGCCGCGCACGAGCACCACGGAGTGCTCCTGCAGGTTGTGGCCGATGCCCGGGATGTAGGCAGTGACCTCCATCTGGTTGGTGAGCCGCACGCGCGCGATCTTCCGAAGGGCCGAGTTCGGCTTCTTCGGCGTCATCGTCCGGACCTGCAGGCACACGCCCCGCTTCTGGGGGGCACCGGGGATCGGCACCTGGCGCTGCCGCAGGCTGTTCCAGTTCTTGCGCAGGGCAGGCGCCTTGACCTTCTCGATCTTCGGCTTCCGCCCGTGGCGCACGAGCTGGCTGATGGTCGGCACGGAGACGCGGCTCCTTTCGCTTCTGTCGGTTTGGTGGTGGTCGGTCCGACGGGTCCACCCGCGCCGGGGGTCCGGCCGGGGACCACTCGGATCTGTCGGGGCGTGTCCGGCGCACAGAACACCGGGACCCCTCGAGGCCACGAGCGCGGAGTGTAGCAAGGCGCTCGCTCGAGTGTCAACCGCCCCCGGCGGATGTGTGTCGAGCGCCCCCGGCGGATCAGGCCGGGGGCGGTTCAATTGCGTTGCGCGGGTGTCCGGCGGGTGCTAGCCCTCCTCGGACGTGTCGTCGAGGAACGGATTGAAGTCCGGGTCCTCTGCCTTCGCCACCGGCTCGCTCAGCCCATCGGCGAAGGGGTTGAACTCGCCCTCGCCCGGCCCCTCATCGTCGTCCCCCGCCCCGGCGATCGTCGCCCCCAGCGCCAGGCCGGCGGGCTCGCCGTCGCCG
>JAJYMP010000029.1 GCA_021786915.1 Chloroflexota bacterium | reverse complement strand
GCAGCGGCACCGCACTGTAGGCCATCGTGTATGGCGCGAGCAGGATCCCGGCGCCGACCGCACAGATGAAGCCGGCCGCCTCTCCGCGCCAGAACCCGATCGCAGCCGCGGCGATCGTCAGCATGCCGAGCGGCACGACGAGATCCGGGGTCAGCCCGGTCAGTCCCAGGTTCCCGTACATCGGCGTCCCGAGGTACGGCACGTGGAGGACGACGTCGACGAACGTCAGGTACCGGTCGAAGCCAAGCCAGAGGACGCCGACCCCGGTCGCGATCGCCGCCGTCCCGAGAGCCCCGACGAGCGACCGGCGGCGGAAGACCAGCATCCAGACGAGGATCGGGACGAGCTGCGGTTTGGGGAACGTCGCAAGGACGAGCCCGAGGGCGATCCCCGTCCACCATCGGTCACGGCACCAGAGCACGAGCGCCAGAGTCACCGCGATCACGACGCTCACGTTGCCGAGCAGCAGGTCATGGAGTGTCGGGATGAACGTCACCGCCGCAAGCGCCGCCGCCGCACGGTCCCCGATCGCCCGGCCCGCGGTCTCGCGTCGAACGCCGGCCAGCACGAGCGCCAGTCGCGCCGCCAGCCAGCCCACCACGGCCACCCCGACCGGGACAACCGTGAGCGGGAGCGTCAGAGCCGCGGCGAGCGGCGTGTAGAGGTAGCCCTCCACGGTCCCGAACGACCCCGCCCGGAGCGCGTCGGCCGCCCGGAGGTTCCGCTCGATGTCGACCGCCCAGGCAGCAGGCGCGATCGCCACGGCGACAGCGACACCGACGATCGCCGTCAGCGCTGCGACCGCGAGAACCGGGAGCGACAGCGGCGGGACCGGGCGCCCGAGCGCCGCCGTGGGCGCCGAGCTCATGGCACGAAGTGCCCGCGGAACATCTGGAGCGAGACGAGGCCCAGGAGAACCAGCGAGAGCACCGGCCAGCCTCGCCGGAACCAGGCCGCCCGCCGCCCGGCAAGGAGCCAGGAGTTCGGAAAGGCGGACGACACGATCCGCCCGACGGCTTCGAGCAGACCGCTGGAGAGCTCGAGCCCGAGATAGATGATCGGAACGAGGACATACGGCAGCGGGATGCGATCGGGACGAAGGTAGACGAGCAGGAAGACGGCGAAGAGCAGCGTGACGAGGAGGGCAGCCTGGTACGGCGAGAATGCCTGGGCGATGCTGCCGCCGGCGGGGCTGACCCCGGCGCCCACCCGACCCCACGCTCCCTGCGCCGCCCCGTACGCCCCCGCGCTCCCCGTCAGGACTGCCACCAACCCGAGGAACGCGGCACCCGCCAGCGGACCCGGCAGCAGCCACGCCTGCGAGGGCCGGAGTCGCCGCCCGTCGCGCAGGAAGAGCACGAGCCACAACGGCAGGACGAGGACCGCGCCCTGGAGCCGGGTGAGCGCCGCCAGCCCGAGCAGCAGCCCGCCGAGCGGGCGCCGATCGCGCTCGAGGGCGAGGAACGCCGCCAGCGAGAGGACGAGGAACAGGCTCTCCGAGTAGGCCATCGAGAAGACGGCGGCGAACGGCGAGATCGCGAGGAGGATGGTCCCTCGACTCGCTCGCTCGTCGCCGAGGACGACCCGACCGAGCCGCACGAGGAGCACAAGCGCGGCGACGAACAGGATGTTCGACAGGACGACCGCCACCAGGCCGGCGAACTGCGGCCACGGGAACGAGAGCGCGCGGACGAGGAGCGGGTAGAGCGGGAAGAACGCGTAGTCGTGGTAGCCGTCGACGATCGGGCCGGCATGGTAGCCGTCGCGGACGATCCCGAGGTACCACCAGCCGTCCCAGCTCGTCAGGCTGCGCAGGATCGGCGCCCCGTCGCCGCTCGTGAGGGCCGGGTTCCGGCTGATGACCGCCTCGGCGAGCACGGCCGCCAGGAGCACGACGAGCCGCGAGCCGACGATCGCGAGGACGAGCGCGCGATCGAGCCCGAGCGCCGCGGCACGGAAACCGGGGGTCGGGAGGCGGGCGACCGGACGATCAGGCATCCGGGCTATCGAACCCACCCAGCCCAGGTCAGGACACCACCCGTTTGTACCGCCGAGCGCCCTGAGGAGCTGATCATTCGCCGGCAGGCAGAGACGGTCGAGATCCGCGACCGGTCTGGTGTCTATTGCTGGGGCAATAGCAAGAAGCTGACATTCTCGTGTCGCGTAGTTGACTTTCCCGATGTGACACGTATCGTACTCCCGTGGCGACTGAGCTGACAGGGCGTCAACTTCGCGAGGTACTGAATGCGCTCGGGGCCGTCCTTTACGCCCGGGACCAGCACTACGAGGTCGTCCTCGTCGGCGGGGGAAGCCTCCTGCTCCGAGGGCTGGTGAAGCGGCCGACGCGAGACGCGGATGTGGTCGGTGAAATCAGGTCCGGCCGATTGAGCCGAGTACGCGAGCTCCCGGATCCGCTCCGTCGTGCCGTGCATGAGGTCGCTCTCACCTACGCGCTCGCCGACGACTGGCTCAATGTCGGCCCTGAGTCTCTCCTGGACCTCGGCCTGCCTGCCGGGTTCGAGGATCGTCTCACAAGAGAGGATTTCAGCGGCCTCGTCGTCTGGGTCGCCGGCCGCTACGATCTCATCTGCCTGAAGCTGTACGCCGCCGCCGATCACTGGCCATCTGTCGGCCGTCACCTGCAGGACCTCGTCGCGCTCCAGCCGACACAATCCGAACTCCTCGAGGCTGCGACGTGGGCACGCAGCCATGACCCATCGCCGGGCTTTCGCTCGCTCATCGTTGGCGTGCTGCTGTATCTGGGCATGGAGGACGCGGACCGTGAGCTCAGCTAGGCTTCGGCGCTCTCTTGTGGATCGGATGGCCAGCCAGTGGGCAGCCCTCGGCGTCGGGATCTGGGGTGAATCCGAGAGAACGATCGTCGACCTCGAAGCGCTCGTCAGCATGACAGCTGAGCAGGGGCGCGAGGACGTCAGGCTTCTCGACGCAGCCACGGACTGGTGCGTCCGGTACGGCCGCTTCGTTCACGCTGGGCGCCTTGCAACCGTCAGTCGCGAGATCGGAGCCAGCCCGGAGCGGGTCGGGGAGTTTGCGGCGACCGTGGCCGGAGCGGGCGGTCCGCGATGGCCGATGGCGACCTCTGGACGGAGTGACTACGTGAACCGGCAGAAGGTGCTGGTCACCGACCTCAGACGAACCGCCTGCCTGCTCTGGAGGTTCCGGGCGGCGTTCGGGGTCAACGCGCGGGCGGACGTCCTGACCGTTCTCGTTGCCCGACCTGGGGCTGCGCTCACGCTCGCCGATCTGGCCAGGTCGGTCCGGTTCACGAAGAGAAACGTGGCGATCGCTGTCGAGGCCCTCCGGCTCGCTGGCCTCGTCGAAGCCACCCGGGTCGGGAACGAAGATCGGATCCGTCTCACTCCGAACAGCGGCCTCCGCCAATGGCTCGGGGAGATCGAAGCCTCGGCCTGGGTCGACTGGGTGACAAGGTATCGGGTGGCGCTCCGGGTGCTCCACTTCCTCGACGTCTCGGCCGCCCTGGAACCTGTCGTCCGGATCGTTGCTGCTCGTACACTCGCCGAGGAGCTGACGCCTGAGCTGCGCCGTGGCGCCCTCCCGGAGCTCGACATCAGCGCAATCGGGGACGCATTCGGGCGTCGGTTCGATGACTGGGTCGAGGACCTGGTCACCGAGTTCGCCGAAGCCTAGCTCTGGCGACCCTGCACGGGCCGCTTCGTCACAGGTGGTACGCCCAGTAGACGCCACCGAGGCCGACGAGGACCCCGAACAGGATCAGGACCCGCCATCCCCGGCCGACGCCGTGGCGCGCTGCCGCCAGCCCGCACAGGGCGATCACGAACGGGATCGAGTCGAGCGCGTAGCGGTAGCCGTACTGGAGCCAGCCGCCGCCGTAGTAGAGCAGGCTCGGGACGAGGACCGCGAGCGCCGTCAGCCCGAGCGCGATCGCCCGGCTCGAGCGCCACGGCGCCCGGAGCGCGAGCAGGAGGCCAGGGCTGGTCAGGAAGATCGACAGCCCGAGACCGTCGGGCCTGAAGAACGGGAACTCGGGGATCGGCGCCGGGAGATGGAGGAACAGGTAGTCGAGGTTCATCGGGAGGTGGGCGAGGGAGAAGAGGCCGCGCTCGCGCTGCGCCTCGAGCCATGGCGGCAGGCTCGCGAGCGCGTAGCCGGACTCGAGCGGCGAGCCGAAGCGGGCCCAGTTGTACCAGAAGAAGAACGCGAAGCTGGGCAGGACGCCGGCGAGGTACGGGACGAGCGCTCGCCAGCGCCAGGTCCGCGGGTCGAGCCGGCCCTCGTCGGCGACGACGATCCAGGCGAAGAACGGGATCGCGAACGCGAGCGGCGCCCGGGTCAGGAACGCCGCTCCGGCGAGCAGCCCGAGGAGCCAGGGCCGCCGCCGGCCCGAGGCCTCGATCAGTCCACCGAGGGTGAGGATGGCCGCGATCAGGTGGCCGGTGTGCCACACGCCGCCGCGGGTCACGACCCACCAGACCTGGGTCGAGAACCCGAACAGGAGCGCGATCCAGAACCGGTCCCTGATGGACCGGACGCCAAGGCGGCCCATCAGCACCCAGACGAGCGCGACGCCGGTCGTCGCGAGCAGGGCGTTGATCAGCGGCTGCCAGGCCGTGGCGGTTGCCGGTCCGACGAGCGCGACGAGGGGGACGAACGCGACCGCCGGGAACGGCGCAAACGGGACGTAGACCCGGCCGTCGATCAGGATGACGTCGTACGGCCCGAGCGGACGCTCCAGCCAGACCCGACCGTGGGCGAACGCGTCAGCGAGGTAGAAGAGGTCCGGCCGTCCGGCGTCGAAGAACCGGGCGCTCAGCCAGTAGACGAGCGCCGCGATGGCCATCAACCCGAGGCCTGCGATGACTCCCCGATAGCGGGCGATCCGAGCCACGAGCTGATTGAGGAGACTGGGGGAGGCCCTGCCTTCGTTCAGCACACCGATAGGCTATCCGAGGTCGGAGCCGGGGGCGGCAGAGGCTCGCAGCGCCGCCCAGGTGATCGATGCGCGCCGTGGCGTGGACCGGCCGCAGCTGACGTACCGATAGCAGGAGAGGTTGACACGCCAGCGGCCGGAGCTACTCTATTCTCATTAGAGTCTAATGCGATTAGAGTCGGAGGCGCGCCGTGAAGGGGTTCGTCGGCCGGGAGCGCGAGCTGGCCATCCTCAACGCGGAGATCGAGGCGATCCGGACGGACCGCCAGGGCCGCTTCGTCACCGTTCGAGGGCGCCGGCGCGTCGGGAAGAGCTGGCTCGTCGAGGAGCTTATCGAGCGGAGCCGGCTCCCACACGTCTTCTTCGCCGCCAGCAAGCACACTCCCGAGCGCGAACTGACACTCTTCGCCGAGAAGATCGCCTCTTCGACCCTTCCATCCGCAACCGTCGTGTCCGGCGGGACCCTCTTCACGACCTGGGAGGCCGTCCTCGTGACTGCGGCCAGCGGTGCGACCCGGGAACAGCCAAGCGTGATCGTCATCGACGAGTTCCCGTGGCTCCTCGAGGGCCGGTC
>JAJYMP010000575.1 GCA_021786915.1 Chloroflexota bacterium | reverse complement strand
ATCCAGGGTGTCCATTTCGCGCGGACTGGCGTGGCCAATTCAGCGAAATGCGCAGGCTATCGCTGGTTACGGCTTCCGGATGGGTCGACAAGGGGCCTGACTGCGCGCGAAGTTCGCGGCGAGGATCGGTTGCCGGATGACGCGGTGCTGTATACGCCCGACAACCTGTTGTCGCAAGGCGCAGCGAGCCATCCGCAGATCTTCGCTTTCCGCGGCAAGCAGTACTCGCCTGGACCGAATGCCCACTGGAAAGCGCAATTCCCTGACGGGATGAACAGGCTCGCGCAGGCGGATCGAATTCACGTATCGGAGAACACCATCCGATACATGCGACGCGCAGACGACTTCCCGTGGAAGACCCGGACGAACCTATGGACCGACACGCTTACGGGACAGTTCACCGACGAGAAGGTCTATGTTGTTCAGACGCCGAGCAAGGTCATCGAGCGCTGCATCCTCATGACCACCGACCCGGGCGACCTCGTCCTGGACCCAACCTGCGGCAGTGGCACGACCGCCTACGTCGCCGAACAATGGGGCCGGCGCTGGATCACGATCGACACCAGCCGGGTCGCACTCGCGCTGGCGCGGACGCGCCTCATGGGCGCGCGCTACCCGTACTACCTGCTCGCCGACTCGCCCGAGGGCCAGCGCCGGGAGGCCGAGCTGACCGGCCAGCCGCCGATCGGCTCGACCGAGGGCGACATCCGCAAGGGCTTCGTCTACGAGCGCGTTCCCCACGTCACCCTCAAGTCGATCGCCCAGAACCCGGACATCCGCGAGGGGATGACGCGCGCGGAGATCGACGCCGCGATCGTCCGTCATGCCGAGACCGAGATCCTCTACGACCGCCCGTACGAGGACCGCAAGGTCGTCCGGGTCGCCGGCCCGTTCACCGTCGAGAGCCTGTCGCCCCACCGGGTCGTCGCCGACGCGCCGGAGGACAGCGTCGATGCGGTCGCGCCGGTCGAGGAGTCCGGCCGCTTCGTCGAGATGGTCCTCGCCAACCTGCGCAAGTCCGGTGTGGACAATCGGTTCAAGGGCGAGCGCCTCCGGTTCGAGTCGCTCGAGCCCTACCCGGGCCGCTACCTCCAGGCGACCGGCACGTACCTCGAGGGCGGCGCCTCGAAGCGGGTGGCGGTCGCGATCGGCCCCGAGTACGGCACCGTCGGGCCCGAGCTCGTCCGCGAGGCCGTCGTCGAGACCAGTGGCTACTTCGACGTCCTGGTGGTCTGCGGCTTCGCCTTCGACGCGCAGGCCGACGAGGAGACGACGAAGGCCCAGCGCTTCGGCAAGCTCGTCGTCCTCAACGCCCGGATGAACCCGGACCTCGCGATCGGCGACGAGCTCCTCAAGAAGACCGGCGCCGGCAACCTGTTCACGGTCTTCGGCCAGCCCGACGTCTCGATCCGCCCGGCCGAGGACGGGGGGCTCCAGGTCGAGGTCCGCGGGCTCGATGTCTACGACCCGACGACCGGCCAGGTCCGCAGCTCGAAGGCCGACGAGGACATCGCCTGCTGGTTCATCGACACCGACTACAACGGCCGCAGCTTCTTCGTCCGCCACGCCTACTTCTGCGGCGACGACGAGCCGTACGACAAGCTGCGCCGGGCCCTCCGCGCCGAGGTCGACGAGGCGGCCTGGGCCTCGCTCTACTCGACGGTCAGCCGGCCGTTCCCGCGTCCCTCGACCGGCCGGATCGCGGTCAAGGTGATCAACCACTACGGCGACGAGATCCTCAAGGTGTACGAGGCGTGACATGCGCTTCTCTGACATCGCCCGCCGCCTGACAGGGTTCAGCACCCCGCTTGTCGGCTTATCGTGGCAGCCTCCGGAATCGGAGGAGCAGGTTGCTCGACGCGTGATCGCGTACCTGGACGACCGCCGAGTCCTCTACCAACCATCCGAGCTGGAGGTGCCCGCGCACTGCGCGATGTCGGTTCTGGACATCCGGCGCTTCGTAACAGCGGAGATCGGCAGTCTGGACAGGCAGTCGCCGCTCGCTGCGAACCTTCGGGCGATCCGAGCGGCGTGCCGCAAGTTTCTCGCCGTCGTCGATGAGACCGCCATTGATGAGGGCGGTTGGCAGTACGCCCGTCCTGGGCGGTGGGGCTACCAGTCGTGGGTCTTCGCCACGGCCCTCGGTGAGCTTCGCG
This sequence comes from Chloroflexota bacterium, assembly GCA_021786915.1. Next base: position 3,367 of record JAJYMP010000575.1, on the reverse strand, counting down.
GTGTCGTCGGGATCCATGTTGCGCTGACGCTGATCGCGTCGCGTCACGGGGTCGAGGACGATTTGGCGCGGATTCTGCCGACCGAGGGTGACGAGGGAGTCGATGTCACCCACACCTGATTGGCAGGGTGGGGCCGTGACGGGCGACCGGGATGCGCGGATCCTGGTCGTCGCCAAGACGTATCCCAACCCGAGTCAGAAGTACGGCGAAACGGTGTGCTGCGCGGGCGTCGATCTCGACTCGGGACGCTGGGTGCGGATGTACCCGATCACGTTCCGGCGGTTGGCCGCGAAGTTCCACAAGTACCAGGTCATCTCGTGCCGCGCGACGCGGCCCCGCAACGACGTCCGTCCGGAGAGCTGGCGGGTTGAGCAGCACACGATCGAGCTGGTGGGCGCGCCGATCACCACGCGCGAGCGCTGGCAGAGACGGTTAGCGCTACTGCCGCCGCCGTCACCGTCGCTCGAGGAGATCAAGGCCGCGAACGAGGCCGAGGGTGTCAGCATCGGGATGTTTCGTCCGAAGCGGATCGAACGCCTCGTCATCGCGAAGGCGAAGCCCTGGTCGGAGAAGCAGCTGGCGGCCCTTCGCCAGCGTCGACTTGCCTTCGGTGAAGACGACTCGGCAGAGCTCCGTGAGCTCGAGCGGATCCCGTGGACGTTCAGCTACCCGTTCACCTGCGACGACGAGCGCTGCACGGGCCATACGCTCCAGATCATCGACTGGGAGATCGGCGAAGCCTATCGGCGCTGGTCGCGCGTGTATCCCAAGGACTGGGAGGAGCAGATCCGCGCGAAGTTCGAGCGCGAGCTCCCGGCGAAGGACCTACACCTGGTCGTGGGAACGATGGCCGCCCATCCGAAGAGCTTCATCATCATCGGGCTGGTCTATCCGCCGCGGCCGAAGGTGGATGGCGTCCACGTCCAGCAGACGCTGGATCTCGTGGGCCAGCAGCGAACGGTGACAGGCGGCCGGGTCGGCCTCGAAGCAGAGCAGGCAGGCTCGCTCGGAAGCGACGATCGGCACGATGCCCTCGAGCTCTTCCCGGACGAGGGCTAGTCGCTGGTAGTACCCGTGGCTGAACCTGTCCCAGTCTGATGCGAGGGCGCGGAGCTCGCGGGGTGCGCCCAGCGATGGTCGCGAGACGTAGCGAATGCCAGCCTGTTCGAGTGCGGTCTCAAGCGAGCGGCGACGGAACTCGGGTCGACGCGATGTCGGCGTCTCGCGGGTGTCGATGAGCACGGAAACCGCCGCGGCCCTGAGCGATTCGACGAGCGCCGCGAGCGTCGCCCCCTGGTAGCCGATCGTGAACATCTCCGCGGTCATGCCACGAGTCTAGGGGGATCAGCGTCCGCTCGCTTGCCAGCCGGCGAGGTCCGCAGCCACTCAACCCGGGACACCGCTTGCGGCGTGCGCTCCAACAGCTGCCGCGGTGTCGGGAGCGGCCGCTTGCTAGAAGTCTTGAGGAAGGCTGGATGCACAGCCATCGGCGGGGCATCTGGCGTGGCTCGAACCTCGCGTGGCACGGCAGCCTGGTTGGCCGACCGTCGGCGACGTGATCCCATCTGCCTGCGACCAGCTGGCCTTGACCGCACTCTCCCTTGGCCTATCGTTGGGGATGCTGCAGGGAGCACATTGGATGCAGAAGAAGCAGTTTCTCTCGCCGGCAGAGATCGCCCAGGAGCTGAGTGTCAGCTCCACCACGGTTCTTCGGATGATCCACGCCGGGAAGATTCCGGCGATCCGCGTGTCAGACCGGATCTACCGGATCCCGCGTGCCAGCTTCGAGATGTACAAGTCCGGGATGCTCAGGGTGCCGGACCTGGCCCCGATGGGCGGCGTGAAGCCGCGACCGCAGCTCGGGCGCGGTGAGCCCCTGCTCCGGTCAGCACGGGCGGCAGCCGCGCGCCCCCGCTCACGGTGACGTCGTCCCGGCGCAGCATCCGAGCCGGTAGCGCGTCTTCGCCGCCACGTCCAACAAACACGCACTAACTTGCAAATACATACTTCCATGGTGCTCGTTTTTGCGGTATCGTCAGCGGCGGATCCGTGACCGGACCGCCGCGGCAGGCGCGGCCGCACCCGGGCCGTTCGGCCCGACGGCTCGCTGTTCTCAGGCCGTTCTCTCCCGGATCCGAGTGCCATAGCGTCACTGGTCAAAGCTCCGATCGCCGGCGACCGAGCTTCACGCGGCTCGCTCGACCAGGCGTCCCGTTCCGACGGTCGGGCGACAGCGGTCTGGAAGGGCGAGACGATGCCACGCCTGACACGTCGCGAGTTCCTGGTCCTCGCCGGTGGGTCGACCGCCGCCCTGGCCGCCGCCCTGGCGGTCAGCCAGCGCTCCCCGCTCGCGCTCCTCGAGCCGGTGAACGTCGCCGATCCCCTCGCCGCCTACCCTGCCCGGGACTGGGAGGCCGTCTACCGCGACCAGTACCGCTACGACGACTCGTACGCCTTCGTCTGCTCCCCGAACGACACCCACTCCTGCCGCCTCCGGGCGATCGTCCGCAACGGGGTCGTGATGCGCACGGAGCAGAACTACGACGTCGGCACGTACGCCGACCTCTACGGCAACACCGCGACGGCGGCCTGGAATCCGCGCGGCTGTGCCAAGGGCTACCAGATCCATCGCCGGGTCTACGGACCGTACCGCCTGAAGTACCCGCTCATCCGGGCCGGCTGGAAGCAGTGGGCGGACGACGGCTTCCCCCCGCTCACCCCGGAACTGCGGACGAAGTACCGCTTCGACGCCCGCGGCTCCGACGAGCTCGTCCGGGCCAGCTGGGAGGACGCCCATCGCTACATGGCCAACGGCCTGATCGCGATCGCCCGGACCTACAGCGGCGAGGAGGGTCGGCGCCGCCTCGAGGCCGACGGCTACGTCCCCGAGATGCTCGATGCGATGGGCGGGGCCGGGACGCGCTGCCTGAAGTTCCGGGGCGGGATGGGCCTGCTCGGGGTGATCGGCAAGTACGGGATGTACCGCTTCGCGAACATGATGGCCCTCCTCGACGCGGACATCCGGGGCGTCGGGCCGGACCAGGCGAAGGGCGGCCGGCTGTGGTCCAACTACACCTGGCACGGCGACCAGGCGCCCGGCTTCCCGTTCGTCCACGGCCTCCAGTCGGCCGACGTCGACTTCAACGACCTGCGCTTCTCGAAGCTCTCGATCCAGGTCGGCAAGAACCTGGTCGAGAACAAGATGGCCGAGTCGCACTTCTTCATCGAGACGATGGAGCGGGGCGGCAAGATCGTGACGATCACGCCCGAGTACAGCCCGCCGGCCACGAAGGCCGACTACTGGATCCCGATCCGGCCGGGCACCGACGCGGCGCTCTTCCTGGGGATCACGAAGCTGATCATCGAC
>JAJYMP010000602.1 GCA_021786915.1 Chloroflexota bacterium | reverse complement strand
CGTAAGTCGCTACCCTGCGCTCGCATCGATGGCTACCCCCGGGCCGACTCAGGCACGGCCAGCTCCGCGGCTGCGTGTTGTCGAGCGTCGGCGGCACCAGGCGACTGCGGCGGCCACGAGGCCGAGGCCGACCAGGACGCCGGTGCCCCACCGCCGCGGGTTCATCCCTTCGGGCTGCTTGCGGAGCGAGATCGGCATCAGGTCGATGTTGGCCGACGTCACCGCCAATCCAGCTTCGCGGCCGAACGCGACACGCATCGAGAACGGTCCGAGCCTGGACATGTCGATGCGGAAGATGTCGGGGTCCGCGGCGCCGTCCGGCTGCAGCGGGAACCCTCGGAAGAGCGCTGGCACCGGGGTCAGCAACCGAACCATCAGCTGTCCACCGCGGACGAAGACCTCGATGCCAGCTCCAACGAAGGACCGCAGCCGCACATCGGTGAGGCCGGCGGAGAGCTGGTACCAGCCGCAGAGGTCACCCCATGCCTCGGGGTGTTGCGGGATGTCGGTGCGAATGGTGTCTTCCGGGACGCCGAGGAGCTGCATGAGCAGGCCCGCGCACTCGGCCGGGAGCCAGAAGTCGGGGCTCACCGACCCGTTCGTGAAGGCCATGACGCCGACGCCGTCGTCCGGGGCCAGGAAGACCTGCGAGTGGTGGCCCGGGAGTGTCCCCTGGTGCTCGACGGCCCGGTGGTCACCGAGATCGGCCCGGAAGAACGCGAGTCCCAGGCCCGGGATCCGCGGGTCGGGCTGGTAGTGGGGTTCGTACATGGTGGCGAGCGTCGCGGGCTTGAGCACGGAACCGTGCTCGTTGGCGCCGCCGCCGAGGAGGGCCGCCATGTAGCGAGCCATGTCCCGCGGGCTGGAGTAGATCGAGGCGGCTCCCGCCGTGATCATCTCGCGCCTGGCGACCGCCTTCGGCCCCCCGGAGCGGAACTCGTACCCGGTGGCCAGCCGCGCCGTGACATGTTCGGACCGGAGGAGGTCGGTATCGGTCATGCCGAGGGGCTCGAAGATGTGCTCACGGAAGTAGCGGTCCAACGGTTTGCCGCTGACGTCCTCCACGAGCTGGCCGAGCGTGGCGGGACCGTGATTGCCGTAGACGAACCGTGTGCCGGGCTGAGCGCCCACCCGCAGACGCCCGCCGTAGAACTGGGCCAGCGACGGCCGCGGCCGTCCCTCCTTCACACTCTCGCCCCAGTCCGGCAGGAGCGCGTCCCACGGGTGAACCGTCTCCGGCAGCCCGGCGGTGTGAGTCAGCAGGTGGCGAACGGTCGCGGGCCGCCAGTCGGCTGCTGCCGGCACGAGCTTGTAGGCGCGCAGGTAGTCGTTGGCCGGGGCGTCGAGGTCGACCAGCCCCTGCTCCCACAGCTGCATGACCGAGATCGCGGTGAAGGTCTTCGTGATGGAGGCGATCCGGAAGATCGTGTCCTCGGTGATCGGGGTGTTGGAGGCGATGTCGGCCACCCCGTGTCCGTGGAAGAACTCGAGGTGCCCGCTGCGGACCACCCCCACCGCCAGGCCGACGGTCGGGTGGCGATTGAGGATCTCGCGAATGCGTGTCGTCATCTCGACCCCGTCGATCGCAGGCGCGCGCGTCATCGTGGCTGGCACGTTCGCAACCCTCCTATGCGGGCACCGGCTCGGCGACGGGGACGCCGACCAGCGCCTGCCAGTCCCGTTCCATCCCTTCGATCAGCAGGTCCAGGTCGGGGAAGCGGGCGGCGTCCGCCGTCACGACCAGGTAGACCTGGCCGACGTACGAGAACGCACACAGCGCCAGCCCGACGTTGCCGAAGAGGCGGACGATCGGCAGGATCTCGATGATCCGCGCCCCGAAGATGTATGCCGGCACGGGTGGACCGACGACGTTCGTGACCCTCACGTTGACGGCACGCTGGCGACGGCTGCCGGATCGCGATCGGCAGGATCTCGATGATCCGCGCCCCGAAGATGTATGCCGGCACGGGTGGACCGACGACGTTCGTGACCCTCACGTTGACGGCACGCTGGCGACGGCTGCCGGATCGCGCGATCGGCAGAGCCGACAGACCGGCCAGCACGCCCATGATTGCGGCCGACTGTTGGCGGGCCCCGGGCTTGTGCGCCCGCTGCACGATCAGGTCGAGGCGGCGGTTCGCGTCCGGCTCCCACACGGGCAGGGGGAGCATGATCGTCCCCACCTGGTTGCCGACGGTTCTGTCGGGCCCCGACCGCAACGACACCGCCTGACCCGCGACCAGTTCCAGGCCGGCGACGAGCTCGCCCCGCGTCTCCAACAGCTCGCGCAGCCCTCCGGACCACAGGCCGAGCACCACGTCGTTGACCGTGCCGTGATGGGCGTGCCCCGCCTTCTTCATTGCCGAGCGGCTCACTCGGAGGAACCGAACTCGGCGTCGGGCCAGGACGGGTCGATTGAGCGAGGTCCGTGGAGATGTCTTGCTCCCGAGAGTGTCCCGAGTCAGCATGACGAACAGCCGGACTGCCTGTGCGAGTCGAATCGGATGAGCCAGCGCCGCCGCACCGCGCCGTACGGTACGGACCTTGCCAGAGAGGTTATCGGCCAGCAGCGACCGCGCCCCGGGGATTGGCTCAAGCGTCCAGGGCGCCGAAGCCGGGTCCGTGGCGTCAGGTTCGAGGTCGAAGAGGGATCCCATGATCGCCACGGCTGCCGCCCCGTCCGCCACGCAGTGATGCAGCTTCAGCAGTACGCCCATGCAACCGTCACGGAGGCCGGTCAGGAACCAGAGCTCCCAGAGCGGGCGATTGCGGTCGAGCTGGCGTTCGTCGAGTCGGGCGGCCGCTTCCAGGAGCTGGGCATCGTCGCCAGGGGCCCCAACCGTGGTCTGGCGGACGTGGTGGCGAATGTCGAACCGATCGTCGTCGACCCACAGCGGGCCGCCTCTCAGGATTCCGGGGGAGTAGAGACGACGACGCAGTTCCGGAATGCGTGCCAGGCGGCGATGTAGGCGGTCGCTGATCTCGCCCAGTCGCAGCTGGCCCGAGTCGTCCAGCAGGGCCCTGCTCTCGACGACAGCCAGGCCGGCGAAGTGGCACGGCCATGCCGCACTCTCGAACCGAAGGAACATGCGATCCAGGGAAGTCAGGCGCCGAAATCCGCTGTTCCGCGACCGCGGACGTCGCGCCCCGGCCTTCGTGTTCACCGCCCTACCCCGTCGCGAATGCGAGGGGCGCTTCCACCTTCGAGAGCGCCGTGTCGAGCACGTCGACGGTTCGCTCCGCCTGGGCCCTCGTGAAGATCAGCGGCGGGCCCACCAGGATCGTCCCCCCCAACGGACGGACAAAGAGTCCCATCTGGCGTGCGACCGCAGCGATCTGGTTGTCCACACCCATGTCGGGCGGGATATCCTCGCGGCGGCCGGGATCCCGCGTCAGTTCGATGGCCGCGAAGAGCCCGAGCCCTCGCACGTCCCCGACGATCGAATGCGATCTGAGCCCTCGCAGGAGCTCCAGCAGGTACGCGCCGACGGCCGCGCTGTTCCCGACGAGATCCTCCCGCTCGATGATCTCGATGTTGGCGAGCGCCGCCGCCGCGGAGACGGGGTGGCCGCCATACGTGTGGACGTCGAAGAAGACCGGGATCTTCTCCGCGATCTCGCGCCTCGCGATGGCGGCCGCCATCGGGGCGTACCCACTGGTCAGCCCCTTGGCGACCACCAGGATGTCGGGGATCACATCGAAGTGCTCGACCCCGAACCACCGTCCCGTCCGCCCGAACCCGCACACCACCTCGTCGGAGATGAGCAGCACCCCGTGGCGGTCGCAGATCTCGCGGACCTTGGTCAGGTACCCCGGCGGGGGAACGATGCAGCCGGCCGTCCCCATGATCGGCTCGAGGATGACGCAGGAGACCAGCTCCGGATCACTCCCGAGGATCGCCTGTTCGATCGTGGCGCCGCAGGCGAGGTCGCACGCGGGGTACGTCAGCGCGAGTTCGCACTGGTAGCAGTAGGGCGGCATGGCACTCGTGTACCCGGCTCCGGGAACGACCGGATCGGCGCTGCGGCGAAGGAGCTCGAAGCCGGGACTCCAGCCGGTGGCCGACAGGGCGCCCATCGTCGAGCCGTGGTACGCGCGGCGGAGCGACACGACCTTGTACCGTCGGCCCTCACCGTTGGCTTCGTGATACTGGCGAGCGAGCTTGATCGCAGCCTCGACCGCCTCGGAGCCACTGTTGCAGAAGAAGGAGGCCTCGAGATCACCCGGCGTCAGCTCGGCGAGCTTCCGAGCCAGCTCGATCGTGACGACGCTCGTCGTCGCGTAGGGGCTCGTGTAGTTCAGCCGCTGGGCCTGCTCGTACATCGCCCGGGCGATCTCCTCTCGGCCGTACCCGGCGAGGACCGCGAAGACGCCTCCGGACAGGGCGTCGAGGTACTCGCGGCCGTCGGCGTCATAGAGGAGTGCTCCCTCGCCGCGCTCGAGCACCCAGGGGCCGGATGCCTCCAGCCACTTCTTCGGTGTGGCGTGGAAGATGATCTTGTCGATCGCGTCCTTCTTGAGTCGCCCCAGATCCTCCGTGTGCATGGTCAGCGCCTCACTCGTGCATCGAGCACGACCGCAAGACCGGAACGGGAAGCTCGTCCCGGTGTCACGCCGCGGCCCCGAGCTGGTGGCGGAGCGCGGACTCGAGCTCCGGATACCGAAACCCATAGCCGGTCTGGAGCAGCCGGCGTGGTTCGATCCGGCGGCTGGCGAGAAGCAGCGCATCGGCCATCTCGCCCATTGCGAGTCTCAGCAGGAAGGCCGGCATGCCCCGACCTGGTCGCCGGCCAAGCACGCGGCCGAGTGTCGCACTGAACTGCGCCGCCCGAACCGGGTTGGGACTGGCCACATTGACCGCTCCGACCAGCGTGTCGGTGCCGAGAATGTGCGTGACGATCGCCGGGAACTCGTCGAGGGCGGTCCAGCTCCACCACTGCCGACCGCTGCCCAAGGGTCGGAGGTTGGTGGTCATCGCGGCGAGACTGGCACCACCGACGACGGTTGGGATACGGAGGTGGACGACCCGGATCCCGGCAGCAGACGCAGCGGCCGTGGCAGCCTCGCCGTCGCGCTGGAGGCAGGCCAGGAAGTCGGAGCCGATCGCGCTTTCTTCCGTCAGGACCTGGTCGCCCGACGAGGGGTAGATCCCCTGGCCCGATGCGCAGACGAGGACACGCGGCTTGCGGGCCCGTCCGGCCAGTGCCTCGGCCAGAAGCCGGTAACTACCGACGCGGTTGTCGTAGATCCGCTTCCTGGCGCTCGATGTCCAGCGCGTCGGCCAGGGCATCGTTGCGACGTTGACTGCGGCATCGAAGGCTTCGAGGCCGTCGCGGTCGATCGTCCCGCCGTCGGGGTCCCAGCGCACCTCACCCTCGCCCGGCTCGTGGCGCACCAACCGGACGATCTCGTGGCCGTTCGTCGCGAGGTCGCGTGCGACGACCGAACCGATCAGGCCGCCTGCTCCCGCCACCAGAACTCGCATGATCCGCTCCTCCCCCTGGTCACCGAGTTGGGCACGCCCACCCA
>JAJYMP010000330.1 GCA_021786915.1 Chloroflexota bacterium | reverse complement strand
TGTTGTAGCCGCCGTGGGCGCGGTTGGCAAGCGCTCATGTCCCGTTCCCGAGGTCGCCCGCCGGCTGCCGCCCGGGACCCCCGCCGCGCGCCGGCGGCTGAGTCGTGCCGGGGTCGCCGCGCGCGGCGGCGTGCGCGGACGCCGGCCAGAACCGGGGGCCCGCGGCGCGGGCCGTGCGCGCGGGGGGCGCTCCCGACCCCGACGCGACTCAGCCAGCGAGGGACCAGACGACTCGGCTACATCCCACCCTGGCGGAGCAGGTTCCTCTGCGAGGCGCCGGCCCGGGACGCCCGGCTGACCATCGGGCCGCCTGCCGCAGGGGCGTGCCGGCACGTCGCGGACGAGCGGGTCGCCGTCGCGAGGCAGCCGGGTATCGGCAAGCGCTACGATGCCGGCATGGCCAACCTCGTTCTCACGCTCATCGGGCCCGACCGTCCCGGCATCGTCGACGCTCTGTCCGACGTGGTCTCCACGCACGGCGGCAACTGGCTGGAGAGCCGGATGGCCCAGCTCGGCGGGAAGTTCGCGGGCGTGCTGCTGCTGGAAGTCGCCGACGATCGCGCCGCCGCGCTCGAGGAGGCGCTCAACGGACTCGAATCCAGGGGCCTGCACCTGGTGGTCGAGCGGAGCGGGCCGCTGACCCCGATCCGGCTTCGGCCGATCGAGATCGAGCTCGTCGGGCAGGACCGGCCCGGGCTGGTCCGCGAGATCGCGAACGTGCTCGCCGCGCAGGGGATCAACGTCGAGGAGCTCTCCACCGACCGGCCGACCGCCGCGATGTCCGGGAGCGCCATGTTCAAGGCCCACATCCGTGCCAGCGTCCCCGAGGACGTGGACGTCGTCGCGGTCCACCGGCGCCTGGGGCGCCTGGCGGCGGACCTGATGGCGGACGTCAGGCTGATCGAGTCGCTCGGCCCGTCGCGCTGACCGCTCGGAGCGGCGAGGGCTGGTCTCCGCCGCTCGCCTCGGGCGCGACCCAATTCACCGTGGGGTCACCTGGTGGGTCTGCCTGCGTGGATGCGGCGCGAACTCGGGGTTTCGCGCCGCATCCACGCTCGCCGCGGGGCGATTCGACACATGGCTGAGTCGCCCCCCAGCGGGTCGCGTGGCGCGCATGCGCCGCCCGGCCCCGCCTCCAGGAGCGCGTACCGCGAGCCCGGCCCTGCTCGCCCCGGCCCCGCCCATCTAGACTCGGGCCGTGACACCAGACGCAACGAGCAGACTCGCGGACCCCGAAACCCACGACCACGAGGTCCGCTGGGGCGTGCAGGTCCCGGTCCGGGACGGCCTGGAGCTGGCCGCCAACCTCTGGCTGCCGCGGGTCCGCGGAGACGCGACCGGCGCGACCTTCCCCGCCATCCTCGAGATGATCCCGTACGGCAAGGACAACTGGCGGCGCAACGGCGACACCGGCCGGGGCGAGTGGTTCGCGGCTCGCGGCTTCGCCTTCTGCCGGCTCGACGTCCGCGGGACCGGCGGCTCGCCCGGGATCGCCCGCGACGAGTACGAGGACGACCAGACGCGCGACGGCTACGACGCGGTCGAGTGGCTCGCCGCGCAGCCGTGGTGCAACGGCAACGTCGGCATGTGGGGCATCAGCTGGGGCGGCTTCGCGTCGATCCAGGTGGCGATGCTCCGCCCGCCGCACCTGCGCGCGATCCTCCCGATGTACGCCACTGACGACCGCTACCGCGACGACGTCCATCTCCGTGGCGGCTGCATCACGGCCAGCGAGAAGAGCCAGTACGCGGTGAGCCAGCTGGGCATGAACGCGATGCCCCCGCTGCCCGCAGTCCGGGAGTCGGGGTGGCGCGACGGGCCGTGGCGCGAGCAGTGGCTGGCGCGCCTCGAGCAGACCCCGCCCTGGCTGATGGCCTGGCTCCGGGAACAGACCGACGGACCGTACTGGCGGCGGGGCTCGCTCGCGCCCGACTACGACGCGATCGACTGCGCGGTGTTCGCGATCGCGGGCTGGTGCGATTCGTACGTGGACCCCGCGCTTCGGATGCAGGAGCATTGCTCCCACCCGCGGATCCGGACGCTGGTGGGCAACTGGGGCCACTCCTTCCCCGACGACGCCTGCCCGGGGCCGAACCTCAACTGGCTCCACGAGGCCGTGCGCTTCTTCGGGGCGCACCTGCGTGAGGACCCGACGGGCTGGGACGCGGGGCCCGCCATCACGTGGTTCGAGCATGAGTGGGCGATGCCAGAGGCGTTCCCCCGTGCGTGGCCGGGGCGCTGGCGGGCGGCGTCGGCGGTGCCGGTGCCGGGTGTCGAGATGTGGTCGCTTCGGCTTGGCGCCGGGACACTGGCCGATGCCGACGTGGCCGACTGGGCCGACGAGACCGACGAGGTCGACGCAGCCGAAGCCGATGGCACCGAGGCCGACACCATCCCCCACCGCGCGACCGTCGGCACGACCGGCCCGCTGTCCTGGGGCGCCGGCGGCGAGCCGAACGGCCTCGCCCGCGACATGCGCCCTGACGAGGCGCGCGGCCTCACGTACACCTCGGCGCCCCTGGCGCGCGCCGTCTCGGTCATCGGCATCCCGGAGGCGGTCCTCAACGTCTCGGCCACCATGCCCGTCGCGACCTGCGTCGTCCGCCTGTCCGAGGTCGCCCCCGACGGCACGTCGGCGCTCGTCGCCCAGGGCGTCCTCAACCTCACGCACCGCAACTCGGACGCGGACCCGCAGCCCCTCGTCCCCGGTCGGGTTGAGGCGGTCACGGTCCCGCTGCGCGCCACGGGCTACCGCTTCTCGCCCGGGCACCGGATCCGACTGGCCGTCCACACCGCGCTCTGGCCGATCATCTGGCCGTCGCCGCTGCCCGGCGAGCTCCGCGTCCACCGGGGGTCGGCCGCCCCCTCCCGGCTCATCCTGCCCGTCCTGCCCGACGACATCCCGACGCTCGAGCCCCCGGCGTTCGACACCTCGCCCGCCGGCGTCCGCGACGTGGGCGGCGACGAGGCGGAGCCCCCGGTCTGGGAGGTCGCCGAGGACGTGCTGCGCGGCGAGGTCAGGGTCACCATCGCCGAGGGCGGCGCCAGCACGCTCGAGGACGGCTCAAGGGTGTACAGCTCGGAGCGGCTCGTCCTGCGCGCCTCGGACCCGGACCCCGCCCACGCGAGCCTCGACACCCAGGTCGCCTACGCGTGGAGCGGGCCCGACTTCGCCGCCGAGATCCGCGCCGACGGCTCGATCGCCTCGGACGAGGCGGCGTTCGACGTCACGGTGGACCTCGACGTGCGGCTCGACGGCGAGCCGTTCTTCGCCCGGTCGTGGGCCGAGCGGATCCCGCGTCGTCTGGTCTGAGGCGGTGAACAGGGCAGCGGACGCGGCGTAGGATCGTGCGATGAGCTCGCCCATCCCGCCCATCGACCGGCAGCTGATCCTGCCCGTCGAGCCGGCCGTGGCGTGGCGCGCCGTCACCGACCCCGAGCGGGTCATCGACTGGTTCACAAACGCCTCTCCGGTCGGCCCAGTCGGCAGCGTCTACCGGCTCGACTTCGGCGACGGCAGCGTCGTCGCTGGCGAGGTCACCGAGCTCGACCCCGGCCGCCGCTTCGCCCACCGCTGGCACTGGGAGGGCGCCGACGACGCGCAGACCACGCTCGTGACCTGGACCGTGGCCCCGACGGCGACCGGATCGGCGATCCGCCTTGTCCACGACGGCTGGGCCGAAGCCGGCCTGGACCGGTCCGAGCGCGATGACCACGAGGGCTACTGGTCGGGCTATCTCGAGGACCTGCGCGACCTCCTGACCGGCGAGTGACGGCAGCGCGCTCACCCGAGCCCTTCCGCTGGCGCGCTTGGGGGCGCTATCACCGTGACCTCCGGCTGATCCTCCTCGTCAGCCTGGTCGCGGGCGCGGCGATCTTCTCCGTTGCGCTCGTCGCGTCCCTGGTCGCACTGGGCATCCTGGTCGGGGCCGGCGCGCTGATGCCGCTGATCGTCGTGGCGGCGATGCTGTGGTCCGCGGCCAACAGCGCGTGCAGCGGGCAGCTCGGCTGGGTCGTCGGCGGGCCGTGGTATGCGTCGCTCCAGGCGCTGCTCGGCTTCGACGCCGGTTACGCCGTCAACTTCGTCACGATCATCGCGCTGTACTCGGTCGCGACAGCGCTCTACTGGACGTGGTTCCGCGCGCACGATCGGCGACGACTGGAGGCGCGATGGGCTGCGTGAGCGACCACGGCGGCATGCGGATCCGACCATCGCGGCCATTGCCAGGCGGCCGCTAGACTGGGGCCATGGCAGACGCGATCGAGCCCGCCCGCGCCAAGACGGCGATCCCGCGCAATCCCGGCCGGCACGACCTGGGGATGTCGGCGACGCTGCTGTTCCCCAACCGCGAGATCGTCGAGAAGTACTACGTGCCGCTCGTCTACACCGCGTGCCGCACGTGCTACTCGGAGGTGGAGCCGCAGGAGATCTTCCGGCGAGCGGTCGATGGCGAGGTCAATCCCGCGGCCATGCAGCGCCTGATCAGCAATGTGATCGAGTCGGGCCACGGCTCCACCATCGAGCACATCGTGTTCACGTTCGCGATCAGCGGGGTGTCGCGGACGCTGTCGCACCAGCTCGTCCGGCACCGCGCCGGCGTCGCCTTCGACCAGCAGAGCCAGCGGTACGTCAAGTTCAAGGGCGCCGCCACGATGCTCCCGGGGACCATCGCCGACGGCGACCCCGAGCTGCGCGAGCGGTACGAGGCGCACGTGGACGGCGCGCTCGGCCTGTACGGTGAGCTGCTCGAGGCGGGCGTTCCCGGCGAGGACGCGCGGTTCGTGTTCCCCAACGCCACCCGCACCAACCTCGTGATGACCACGAACCTGCGGGCGCTGATCCACATGAGCGGCCTGCGCCTGTGCACCATGGCCCAGTGGGAGATCCGCCGGCTGTTCCAGCTCATCCGCCACGAGGTGTTCACGGTGTCGCCGTTCCTGGGCTCGTTCCTCGCCCCGAAGTGCGTCCCGCTGGGCTACTGCGACGAGTTCAACAACCGCGACGGCCACTGCCCCATCCGCCCCCACAAGGACGCAGTGCTGGGCGCCTGGGCCGAGAAGCGCGCTACAGCCAAGGCCGCCGGACGCGACCTGCCCACCAGCTAGCAGGCCAGTTGGGGTTCGCCATGTCGCCGAATTCGAGCGAGCCGAACCAGCTTCGCCAGAGCGTGGAGCCCAACACCCTGCGGAGGCTCGACGCACCGGCCCGAACGTGGCTGGAGAGCGGGGCGACGGCCGGGGCCCGGTCGAGGCCGGGTGCGCCCATCGCGCCGCGCAGCACCACCCGCCGGCGCGCGTCGGTCACGCCGCGCCTCATCGGCAGGATCGGCCTCCTCCTCGCGGTTGCTGGCGTGCTGCCGTTCCTCAGCACCGACCCCCGCTGGGAGCAGGCGGGGCTGGGGATGATGTGCCTCGGCCTGGGCGTCGTCCTGCTGGCGCGATCGAGCGGCCACCTGCGATGCCGGGCGGCTGGCGCCGGACGCCGGGGCCCGACGATCCTGGCTGCCCTGCTCGGCGCGCCCCAGCGGGCGGTCCAGCCGGCGATCGGCGGCGCATTGGCCCTCGC
>JAJYMP010000142.1 GCA_021786915.1 Chloroflexota bacterium | reverse complement strand
GCCCCCGGCGAGGTCGATCTCGAGTCCCCGGCGCGCCGCGACCTGCCCGCGGACCTCGGCCAGGTCCGGCACGCGGTCGAGGCCGTCGGAGGCGCCCGAGGGGGCCCACGCTGGCGACGCCCCAGGCCCCACCCCGGTCCTGGGCAGCGGCGCCGGCGCGCGTCGCCGGGCGCGGGGCCGGCGGAGGCACTCGGCCGCCTCCCCCAGCGACCCGACGCCGATCACCTCAAGCCCGGGGGCCAGGCTCGCCTCGGCCAGCGCCTCCTGCGGGACGAGCACGCGCCGCACGCCCCGGTCACGCAGCGCGATTGCCATCGGCAGCAGCCCGGGCACCCGGCGCACCTCGCCGCCCAGCCCCAGCTCCCCCACCAGCCCCACACCGCCGATGTCCGCCGACACCTGCTCCGACCCGAGGAGCACCCCCAGGGCGATCGCGAGGTCGAGCGACGCCCCGGACTTCCGCAGCTCGGCGGGCGCCAGGTTCACCGTGATGCGTCGCGGCGGGTGCCGATAGCCGGCATTCCGGAGGGCGCCTCTGACCCGCTCGCGCGCCTCGGAGAGCGCAGCGTCGGGCAGTCCGACGATCGTGAACCCGGGCAGCCCGGGCGCGACGTCGACCTCGACCCGGACGACTCGTCCGGCAAGGCCGTGGAGGGTGGCGGAGAGGAGCGTTGCGAGCACGGGCGGCACGGTAGGCCGCAGCGCTCACTGCGTGCTTATGCGCGGCTTCGCACCGGCTCGCCCGGTGGGCGCGGGCGCGCGAGCCGCCCCGGGAGCAAACAGCTCGTGCGGGACCGAGGAACCGTCTAGCGCGCCTGACCGGGCGCCAGCTGCGGAGCGGTGCGGACAGGCTCCTTGTCGAGCGCCTTGGCGAAGTCGAGCACCGAGCGCCCGAGGACCGAGTCGGCCTTGACGGCCATGAACGGGGCGCCAGTGTTGAGCGCCGAGATCGCGCCCCGGTATTCGTTCACGATCTGGTGCTCGATGGGCTGGCGCAGGGCGCCCTCCGCGCTCTTCACGTTGATGCCCGTGTACGCGTTCGAGCGGTTGAGCACCAGCTTGAGCTTGCCCGACTGGTAGCCCAGGTGTCCGATCGTGCCCAGCACCAGGCGCACGTTCTTGAGGCAGGAGAGGTCCGCGGTCATCACCGCGAAGATGGTCTCCGCGATGTCGAGGATCATCAGGTTGAGCTCGTCCAGCCGCTTGTCGATGTCCACGATGACGTAGTCGTACATCGTGGCCAGGACCGTCAGGATCTCGTGCATGTGGGCCGCGGTGACGAGGTCCGCGGCCTCGGGCGTCGGCGGCGCCAGCAGGAGGTCCACGCCCGATTCGTGCGACTGGATGACGCCTCGCAGGAGGTCCGCGTCGATCGAGGGAGCGCTCACCGCGTCCACGATGCTCTTGCGGTCGTTGGCCAGGTCCATGAACACGCGGTGGTCGCCGAACTGGAGGTTGCCGTCGACGAGCACCACCCGCCGGTCGAGGGATCGCAGCGCGATCGCCGTGTTGATCGCGATCGTCGTCGTCCCCACGCCGCCCTTCGCCCCGTAGTAGGCGTGGATGCGCCCCATCGGCGGACGCCCGACGAGCGAATCGCCAGGGCCGAACCGCGCCAGGAGCGCCTTGATCCGCGCGAGGAGTTCGGCGGGGTGGAACGGCTTGACCAGGTAGTCGTCAGCGCCCGAGCGCAGGGACTTGACCTTCTGCGACACGTCGCGGTCTGACGTGAGCATGATGATCGGGACGTGTCGGCCGGCCGGCTCGCCGCCGCGGATGCGCATGGCGAGGTCGTAGCCGTCCACGCCGGGGAGGGTGACGTCGAGGAGGACCAGGACCGGCCCCTCCTGCTGCCACAGGCGCAGCGCCTCGGTCGCCTCGATGGCGATGAGGACCTCGTAGCCCTCACCGCGCAGCGTCTGCTGCAGGAGTCGCTGGACGCTCGCGTCGTCGTCAACGACGAGCACCTTCCCGGCCATCAATCCTCCTGCAACTCAACTGCCACGGCGCTTGGCGCACCACCGTGCGAAGCAGTATACGGACCGGCTCGCGCGGCGCCCGCGCCTAGTCTCGAGCCTCGGCGAAGGCGGTGCGCAGCAGGTCCGACGCCGCGGCCTCCCACGCCTCAGGGTCCTTGGCGTGGGGCTCGCCGTGGTCGGCACCCGCGACCACGAGGTGGCGGGTGCCCTGTGGCGCCGCGGCCGCCAGTCGCGCCGCGGCCTTGCGCGGGATCAGCCGGTCGGCGTCGCCGTGCACCAGAAGGAGCGGCATGTCCTCCAGCATCGGGACCATGGCGATGGGCTGCGTCGAGCGCGGGTCGCCCCCGACGATCCGCGGGAACCGCGAGAAGGCGTGGTCCGCCAGCCTCACGCCACCGCGCAGGCCCAGGCGCCGCCCGACCACGAGCGCGAGTTCCGGCGACGCCGAATCCGCGATGAGCGCAACGATCCGCGGCCGCGGAGGGCCCACGGTGGCGACCGGCGCGTCAGGGTCGACGTCGGCCGCCGGCAGGCGCCCGTCGCCCAGGACGGCGGTGGCGGCGATCGCGGTGATGCCCCCCATCGACGAGCCGACCAGCGCCACCCGGCGCACGCCCCGCTCGCCCAGCCAGGCGAGGGCGCCCGCGACGTCCTCGACCTCGTCGAGCCCGAAGGTCGTCGGCGCGTCGTCGGACCCGCCGTGACCGCGGAAGTCGAGGCCCAGCACCCCGGCGGTCCGGCGCAGGAACGGCCCGAGCTCGACGAGGTCGGGCGTCACAGAGCCGCTGTAGCCGTGGAGCAGCAGGATCGCCTCGCGCGGGTCGGCCTGCCAGGCGTCGTCCGCGGGCTCGGCCGCCAGCCAGCGGCCGGTGAGGCGGATGCCGTCACGTGAGCGCAGGCGGACCACCTCGCCCCCGAGCCGGTCGAGGAGCACGGCCATGCCGGCCTCCTCGGGCAGCCGCCTCGGCGCCGCCATCAGCCGGCGGGCGAGGCGGTCGCTGACCGGGCCGATCGAGAAGACGGCGGCCACGATGGCCGCCGTCGCCACAAGAACCCGCCTGATCACTGGGCGGCAGCGTCCTGGCCGGAGGCCGGGCCCACCCCTCGCTCCACGTAGTCGCCCATCTTCTGGGCGAGCGACATGAACTCGGTCGGGATCAGGAACTTCGTGGACGGGCTGGCGCCGAGGGCCTTGAGCGCCTCGAGGTACTGGAGCGCCATCGTCTTCTCGTCGATCTGGTGGGCAGCGGCGAAGATGCGCTCGAGCGCCTGGCTGAACCCCTCGGCGCGCAGGATGGCGGCCTGCCGGTCGCCCTCGGCCTGGAGGATCGCTGACTGCTTCTGGCCCTCGGCCACGTTGATCGCGGACTGCCGGGCGCCCTCGGACTCGGTGATGACGGCGCGCCGCGTGCGCTCGGCCGACAGCTGCCGGTTCATCGCGTCCTGGACGTCACGCGGCGGGATGATCTCGCGGATCTCGACCGTGGTGACCTTGCCGCCCCAGCGCTCAGTGACCTCGTCGAGCTTGGTCCGCAGCACCTCGTTGATCTGCTCGCGCTTGGAGAGCACCTCGTCGAGGCTGATGTCGCCGATGACCGCGCGCAGGGTCGTCGTGGCGACGCCTTGGAGGGCGCCGGCGAAGTAGAAGACGTCCCGCACGCTCTTGAGCGGGTCCGAGATGCGCCAGTAGATCAGGAAGTCGACGTTGATCGGGGCGTTGTCCTTGGTGATCGTGGTCTGGCTCGGGACCTCGATGAAGTTCTCGCGCATGTCGACCTTGGTCGGGCGGTCGACGAACGGGATCAGGAACCGGAGCCCGGGCTCCCGGACGAGGCTCTCGCTCATCCTGCCGAGCCGCTTGATCACCAGCCGCTCGTACTGGTTCACGACCCTGACCGAGAGGTACATGAGCATGAGCAGCGCGAGGATGATGAGCGTGACGATGGCCAACGCGATCGGGCCGTCCACTGATCCCTCCCTGTGCGGTTACGGATGGCCGGCCGGCGGACCAATCGTCGCCGGGCTCGTGCCTGTGATGTGCTGGGACTGCGTGTTGGCGACCTCCGTCACGGGCGCGACCACCGCGACCAGGCGGTCCATCGCGACGAGCCGCACCCTCGTGTCGCGGCCCAGCTCACGTCCGTCGACACTCCGCGCGCTCCACGTCTCACCGCCGAGGTACGCGGTCCCGAGCGGCCTGAGCGGCGCCTGGACGACGCCTTCGGTGCCGATGGGCAGGGCCGTGCCGACGCCCTCGCGCGGCGATGGCATCCGCCGGATCCGCATGGCGGCGAGCGTGATCCCGACACCGAACAGGCCGGTCGACACGGCGGCGGTGAGGATGACCGGCCAGGCCACGCCCACGACGGGCTCGAATGGACTGACGCCGACCGGCCGGTAGAGCACCGAGGCGCCGAGGACGAGCGAGACGACGCCTCCCAGCGTGAGGAGGCCGTGGCTGGTGATCTGCGTCTCGAGCAGGAACAGGGCCATGCCGAAGCCGATGAGCAGCAGGCCGGCGACGTTGAGCGGCAGGCTGCCGAAGCCGATGAACGAGAGGATCAGGCTGAGCCCGCCGAGGATCCCCGCGATCACCGTGGGGTGGACGAACTCGATGATGAGCCCCGCCAGGCCGACGACGAACAGCACGAACGCGATGTTCGGGTCGGCGAGCAGGTGCAGCAGCGAGAGGCCGAGGTTCATCGACGCGTCGATGATCGGCTTGCCCGCCACATCGACGGTCACGGGCCCGGCCTTGGTGGTGACCTGGCGACCCTGTGCGGCCGCGAGCACGTCCGGGAGGGTCCCCGCGATCCCGTCCACCACGCCCGCCGCGACGGCCTCGGTGGCGGTGGCGGAGACCGCGCTCTGGACGGCCGACGCGGCCCACGACACGTTCCGCCCGCGGGTCTGCGCGATGGAGCTGATCATCGAGGTCGTGAAGCTCTTGACCTTCTGGCCCTCGGTGCCGGTGATGTCGTTGCCGTTGGCGTCCACCGGGGAGGCGGCCCCGATGCTGCTGCCGGGCGCCATGTAGGTCAGGTTTCCGGCCAGGGCGATGAACGTGCCCGCGCTCGCGGCCCAGCCGCCCGCGGGGGTCACCCACACGATCACGGGGATCGTGGCGTCCAGCTCCGCCTGCGTGATCTCGGTCATCGCGTCAAGCGAGCCGCCGGGCGTGTTGAGCTTGATCACCACCGCCGAGGCACCCCCCGACGCCGCGGAGGCGATGCCGTCGTTGAGGTAGCCGGCCATGACGTTGTCGACGACACCGTCAGCGGTCAGGACCACGACCCCACCCGACGCGGCGTGCGCCGGGGCCACGAGGGCGATGAGCAGCAGGCCCCCCGCGACGGCTGCGCGGGCGAGCCTGCGACGAGAGCTCGAAGGGTGTTTGCTCATCAGACCTGCCCCGAGTATGGCACCGGGTCCAAGGCCCCGCCCGGGCCGCGTGACCCTACCGGGCGTGCCGCTCGGTCAGTGCCTCGAACGCGAGCCGACTCCACGTCTCCAGGCCGTCTCCCACCGAGGCGACCTCCTCGGTCGTGGCGAAGGCGCCGGTGAGCTTGTCGACCTCTCGGATGGCGACCGG
>JAJYMP010000054.1:5215-5571 GCA_021786915.1 Chloroflexota bacterium | reverse complement strand
GAGCGCGGCGAACACCCCGCCAGAGTGGAACCAGCGTGCTCGCTCGCCTCCGAAGATGGCGTCCCAGTCCACCTTTCCAGGCCGCAGCTGGGCAATGGCCGTGTGGCCGCGATCGGAGCAGCCGAGCGCGGCGCGGACGCCGAAGCCCCGCTCGGTGAAGTTGAGCCCGTTGCGGACGCTGCGACCGACGCCATCGTACGGGACCCAGTCGAGGTGCGAGAGATCGACCCCGCCCTGCAGCATCAGGTCCTCGATCAGCCGGCCGATCGCGTTGTCGGCGAGGCGGGTGACGATCGTTGTCCGCAGGCCGAAGCAGCGGCGCAGCCCGCGGGCCACGTTGTACTCGCCGCCACCCT
>JAJYMP010000054.1:0-5205 GCA_021786915.1 Chloroflexota bacterium | reverse complement strand
AACTGACGCGTCGTGGCGATCCGCTCCTCGCCCGGATCGAGGCGCAGCATCACCTCGCCGAGCGCGACAAGGTCCCAGCGGCACGCGTCGGCCGATCGCAACCCGAGGTCGACCATGCTCCCCTCTCAGTCGGTGCTTGCCCTGCTTGCAGGGGTAGTGACAGCCTTGGACCGGACCATGGCGACCACGGCGAGCGCCTCGGCGGCGAGCCGTTGGATCGCCCCGAAATCGCCGGCCGCGATCAGCTGGCGTCTGACCATCCAGCTCCCGCCGCATGCGGCCACGTTCGGCAGCACCAGGTAGTCCGGGAGATTGGACGGGTTGATCCCACCTGTCGGCACGAACCGAGCGGACGGGTAGGGCGGAGCGACCGCCTTGAGGAAGGCGACGCCACCCGCGGCCTCGGCGGGGAAGAACTTGAGGGCGAGAAGGCCGCGAGCCATCACCGCTTCGATCTCGGAGGGCGTGCAGACGCCGGGAAGGATGGTCGCCCCGACTTCGAGCGCGTGGTCGACCACGGCCGGGTTGAAGCCCGGCGCGACCAGGAACGACGCCCCGGCGGTGAGTGCCGCGTCGACCTGCTCGGTCGTGAGGACCGTCCCGGCCCCCAGGAGAATCTCCGGACAGGCGTCGCGGATCGCCCTCATCGCCTCGCCCGCCGCCGCAGTCCGAAACGTGATCTCGGCGCACAGCAGCCCCGCGGCACGAAGCGCCATCGCCAGCGGCACCGCCTGCGCGGGATCGTCGATCTCGACGACGGGCACCAGCCCGAGGGCCTCGATCCGGTCGATCGCGCTCGCCGAGGGCTCCTGCTGGTGCGTCCTCCTCTTCGCGCTCGTCGTCGCGCTACGGGCCCTCGAGGGGGCCGCCGGCAGGCGCCGCGCCGAGCCTCCCGCTCCCGCCGCCCGCGACCGGATCACTCGAGGAGCTCCAGTGCGCCGGAGAGCGGGTACGCGGACTCGCCGGCCGGCTGCACCGCACCGTCGACCAACAACGAACCGTTCCAGGAGCCGCGGATCGGGCCGTAGGTGGGATCCGCAAACTCGACCGTGAGCTCCGGACTGCAGCGGACCGCCATGCTCCCCAACACCTCGCAGAAGCTCCTGTAGTCGCGGAATTCCCGCTTGTCGCCCAGCCGCAGGAGCCAGACATTGCGCCTGCCTCGTGACCGCAGCTCCCTGTCGCGGCTCTGGCCCTGCCCCACGGCCTGCAGCCCATGGTGGGCGTACACGCCGACGTAGCTATCGTCGCGACGGGCGAACCACCAGTGCGAGCCCGCTGGCATCGTGTCGTCGAATGCCGACATCGGGAAGTACGCGTGTGTGAAGTCGATCTCCTCCTCGCCCGGGATGTCGTAGCTGACGATTGCCAGGCCGTGGTACTGGACGACGTCCGGCAGGATGCCATTGCCAGCCCAGTAGCCAGGCCGGCCGCTCCCCATGATGACGAGTTCGCCGGGGTGGTTGATCCAGACGTTCGCGTCGGACCCGAGCGTCGCTTGGACGACGTGCTCCTGGTAACCCCGGGCTCCGGGTCGATGGTGGACCGCGCTTGAGAGCTGCGCGGCTCCAACCCGGTACGTGTACAGATCGGCGTGCCCGGCGGGACCCTGGTGGATGCGGTAGACGGCAGGCCGGCCTCGCAGCAGGCGCTCTCGCGCGACGGCCGAGGCCGGCGGCTCATATGACGACACGGCGTAGCCGACCGTGCCGTGGACCGCGCTGTTCGGATGGCCGGTGCCGAAGGCCATCCAGTTGATGCAGGACATCGGGTTGCAGTAGTCGCCCTTGAGTTCGAGCTCGTAGGTCCTGCCTTGCGTGGTCGCCAACACGCCGCCGACGCTGCTGGCGGCGACGTGCTCCAACGTCGCATCAAGCGCCTCGCGCGCACTCTCGCGCAACGAGCGGTCCTCGGCGAGATCGAAGATGGTCAGCAGGCCCATGAGATCGATTGGGATGTAGGCGTTCGAGTTCCATTCCGCCACACCGCATTCGCGGAAGCGCCTGAGCCAGGCCTCGAGCCTCCGCTTGCCGCGCTCGCAGTGGACGCGACCCGGCACCCGATCGTTCGTGAAGAGCTCGTCCGGGAACAGCTGCCCGGCGAGTAGTTCGGCGGCATGGAAGAGCAGCGCGTGGTTCTCACTGAAGAACCACATGACATCGTCGCCCGGCTCGTCGCACCAGTACCGGAACCCGAGGATCGCAGCCTTCAGGCCCTGCCAGAGCTCCTCCCGCAGGATCCCGCGATCGCGGAACTCCGACCAGAGGCGGAAAGCGCCGATGAGCGAGAAGTCGCTGCAGTCGAGCCGGCCGTTGATCCGCCCGGTTTCCGCTTCGACGATCGCCGCGACGGCGCTGGCCTCGGCACCCGTTCGGAGCATCGCGTGCGCCTTGTGGAGATCGTCGACGCCGGATCGGGCGACGATCTCGAGGATGCGCCGTCGCCGCTCGGGAGCGTCCCGGGCGTGGCCAGGGCGGATGGCCGCCGGGTAGACCTGTTGCACGAACGCCTTGCCCAGACGCACCGGCCCCACCTGTAGCGTGACCTCGACAGTCAGGATGCCTTCGCCGATCTGCTCCGTCGAGCCGAGCACCAGGTGGTCGGCCCGTGGAGCGAGGACGTGACGGGCTTGTCGGGCGACGCCCCACTCACGCCACCAGCGGACCTCCACGGGAAGCGCTTCTCCGAGAGGGTTCACGATGCGCAGCATCACGTCGCCGTCGAGCGTCGTGTCAGCATCGAAGTGGGCATCGGCCAGCGCGGCCTCGGCAGCCCGCACCTCGGCGGGGCGCGCACGACCCGTCGAGAGCGCCACACGGAGACGATCGCTGCCGAGGTAGTCCACGCGGAACTTGAAGCCCGTGTCGCGCTCCGCCAGGTCCTCGTGGTACACGAGCCACCGATTGGGCCCCTCGACGAGGTCGACCGCACACGTGATCGCCACGGGTGAGTTGCGGCTGAACGGCGCGACATCGGTGACTGGGGCCCCGTTGAGCCAGAGTCTGACCCGGCCCGCGGTGCGGATCCGGAGGTCGGCGCGATGGGCCCGTGTCGCCTCTGTCGTGGTGAAAGCCCACTCGGCCAGATGGGTCGGGAGCCACCAGAATTCGGAGTGCTCGACCCACGGGTTGCCGAACGGAGCCCAGTACGTCCAGCTGCGGCGCTGGCCCTCGTATTCGAGCTCGCCTCCGGGCGTGGCGCCCGACGCGTCGATCATCTCGATCATCGTCGCCCGACGCTCGCGGGCCAAACGGCGGCGTGCCGGGTTCTCGAACCGCGGAACGCCAGCCACGGCCCAGGAGTTGACGAACCGCTCACCCTGCTCGATGCGGGTCGGCTCGTAGGCCACGTGGCGCTCGAACACGCCAGCCACGAGCCAGCGGTCGATCACACCGAGCGGCGACAGCCGATATCGAATGGTCCCCATCAGGTCTCCCCGGGGGGCTGCGCGCCCCGGTGCACCGGGCGGCGCGGGCTCGGCCACGCCGGCGATCCTGGCCGTCCGCTCATTTCATGCCCGTCACGGCGATGCCGCGCACGAAGTAGCGCTGGAGCGCCAGGAACACGACCACGACCGGCACCATCGCGATCACGGACATCGAGAGGAGGCTGTTCCAGTTGACGTTGTGCTGCCCGCTGTAGTTGGCCAAGGCCAGCGTGATGGTGAGCTTCTGGGGATCGGTGATCACGATGAGCGGCAGCAGGAAGTCGTTCCAGCGCCACATGAATGAGAAGATCGCCAGCGCGGCCATCGCCGGACGCGCCAGCGGGACGATGACGTGCCGGAAGACCTGCCACTCGTTCGCTCCGTCAATCCGGGCGGCCTCGAGGAGATCATCCGGAATGGAGAGCATGTACTGGCGCAGGAGGAAGATGCCGGTCGGTGTCGCGACCGTGGGGATGATGAGACCCCAGAGGCTGTCGTACAGGTGGACCGTCCGCACTACCTGGAACAGAGGGATCATGATGACCTCGACAGGGAACATGATGGTGCCCAGGATCGCGACGAGCATGACCCGGCTGCCGGGGAACCGATGCTTCGCGAGGGAGAAGCCCGCCATCGTACTCAGGAGGACGGTGAGCGAGGCGGCGATTAACGTGACGAACAGGCTGTTCCACACATACAGAGGGAACGGGTTGCGCTCGAGCGCCCGGGAGAAGCTGTCAAGGGTCGGATGACTCGGCCAGAACTCCGGAGGCCATGTGAACAGCTCCGTGCCCGGCTTGAAGGCCGAAGCGATGACCCAGTAGATGGGCAGGCCGAAGAGGAGCGCCAGTCCGACGAGCAGGACGTAGCGGAGCGCCTGCCGTACGGAGCTCATTCGAGGCCTCCAGATCTCCCGGCCCACAGCTGGAGCACCGTCAGCACCGCCACGATCACGAACAGGATCGTCGACGCCGCGCTTGCATAACCCAGGTTCCCGACCTCGAACCCGTACAGGTAGATCGTCTGCACGAAGTACGTTGTTGCCTGGCCCGGCCCGCCCGTGGTGAGCGCGTAGGCGAGCCCGTACACCTTGAAGGAGTCGATCGTGCAGAGGACGACCACCAGTAACGTCGTCGGTTTGAGAAGCGGCAGGGTGATGCGGGTGAACTGCTGCCACGGCCCCGCCCCGTCGATCGAGCTGGCGTCGTAATACTCGCGCGGGATCGCCTGCAGCGCGGCGATGAAGATGACCATGTAGAAGCC
The DNA here is from genome assembly GCA_021786915.1 of Chloroflexota bacterium. The sequence goes on along the minus strand of JAJYMP010000054.1, from coordinate 515 downwards.
GGCCAGGCTCCACACGCTCACCACGATGACCGCGATGTTCGCGAAGAACTCGTTGGTGAGCCAGTCGATGCCGGGCAGATGGACCAGCTCGAGGAGGTAGTTGACCACGCCGAAATTGCCCGACAGCATCCATCGCCACGCCACTCCGGCGACGATGAAGGACATCACCGCCGGAAGGTAGAAGACCATCCGGAAGAAGTTGCGACCCCGCACGTCCGCGATCAGCAGCTGGGCCAGCAGGAGCGCTACGGCGTACGTGGCTCCCACGGTGCCCACGACATACGTCGCCGTCCGGATGAGCATCACCCAGAACGCGGGGTCGCCCAGGATCATCTGGTAGTTCTGGAGCCCCACGTACTGCATGGGAGACGTGCCGCTCCAGCGCATCGTCGAATAGACGACACCCAACGCAGCGGGAACCACGACGAAGATCGCGAAGATGCACAGGTCCGGCAGCAGGAACGCGTATGGGACGAGGATGCGCAGGAGGTTGCGTCGCACCAACGCGCGGTGAG
>JAJYMP010000573.1 GCA_021786915.1 Chloroflexota bacterium | reverse complement strand
CCATCGCCTTCTCCCATCCCTCGAGGAGCCGGTCGAGCTCCTGGCGCGTGGCGACGCGGCCGACCACCCGGACAGCGAGGTCCGCGTCGTCAAGCTGCGGCGTGAACGGCGTCACGGATGCAGAGCCGCCGGACTCGACGGCCTCGACCACGTGCGCGGCGACCGTGAGGACGGCCCGGTCGGCGTTGATCACCGCCTCCTCGACGAGGCTGCCGCCCCACCGGCTCCGCGTGACGGCGACCGGCGAGCCGCCCGTCACGGAGATGCAGTTGGCCGCGAACGGCAGGCCGGCGCGGGCGGCGGCCCGGGCGAGGATCGTGTTGCCCTCCTCGGTGCCGGGGCCGACCACGAACTGCGCGCCGAGAGAGCCGGCGAGGTCGTCGAGGATTCGCGCAGCAGCATCTGGCGCAGGCAGGTCGAGCGCCGGGTGCCTGGCCACGTGGACGCTCGTTGCCCCCCACGCGCCGAGCCCCGCAGCGACGGCGTCGTCGCCGAGGACGAGGGCGTGGACGGCCCCGCCCGCCGCCAGCCGAGTGCCGAGGGCGAGGGCCTGGAGCGCCACCTTGTCAGGCGCGCCGTCGGCGCTGGTGACGAGGACGAGGACGGTGGCCACGGCTAGAGCACCCCCGCGCTGGCGAGGAGCTCGACCACGGCCGGCGCGGCCGCGGCGCCGTGGCCCAGCACCTGCGCCTGCTTGGCCTCCGTGAACGGCACGACCAGGCGCCGCATCTCGAGGCGCTGTGCCGGGCGGGTCGGCGAGGACGTCGCGACCGGCTTCGACTTGGCGCGGATGCGCCCGGGGACGGACGGGTAGCGCGGGAGGTTGATGCCCTCGAGCACCGCGACCACGGCCGGCGTCCGGACCTCGTAGACGTCGCGCCCGCCGGCTGCCTCCTGCTCGCAGCGAGCGGTGCCGTCGGCGACGGACAGCGCCTTGATCCCGGTGACGACGGGCCGGCCGAGCGCCCGCCCGATGCGGACGCCCACCTGGTAGCCGCCCGAGTCGGCGGCCTCGTTGCCCACCAGGACCAGGTCGAACCGCCCGTTCGCGGCCTCGTCCTCGCCGATAGCGTCGACGATGGCGCCCGCCGTGGACTCGGCGTCCCAGTCGACGCCGTCGGTCACCAGGTGGATCGCGCGCGTCGCGCCGATGGCCATGGCCTCGCGCAACTGCTCGACGGCCTCAACGGGGCCCAGCGTCAGCACGACAGCCTCGCCGCCGTGCGCCTCGACCAGCCGGACGGCCTCCTCGACCGCGCACTCCTCGTGAGGCCCCACCTGGAACCCCACGTACTTGGTGTCGAGGGCACGCTCATCCTCGGTGAGGGTGAGGCGCCCGGCGACCGCCGGGACGCGCTTGACGCACACGAGAACGCGCATGCTCAGCCCACCGCCGCGGGCTCGATGCCCCGGACACGATCGTTCTCGGGGTCGAACAGCGGCCTGGAGCCGACGCGGGCCACCGTCACCGGGTACAGGTCGCCGAAGTACCGGACCGCGAGCTTGGTGCCCTCGACCGCGTGCTCGGGCGGCAGGTAGCTCAGGATGAGGTACTTGCCGAGCGACGGGCCCATGCCCGCAGAGTTCGCGTACGACTGGCGGCCCTTGCGGTCGGTGATCGGCGCGCCGTCGGGGGTCACGATCGGCTGGCGGCCGAGCGGGTAGCGCCTCTCGCCGGTCCGCGGCGAGGTGTGGTCGTCCACCGTGAGCGTGCAGCACACGGCCGCCCGCTCCTCGCCCAGGGCCTTCTCGAGGGCCGCGCGGCCGATGAAGTCCTGGGCCTTGAGCCGCGGCGTCAGCATGTCCGCCTCGACCGGGTTGTAGTCGTTGTCAAGCTCGGTCCCGTAGGCGCGGAAGCCCTTCTCGAGCCGGCCGGTGCCCACGTAGACCGCGATCCCGCAGGCCGTGATGCCGAACTCCTGGCCGGCGTCCCAGAGCTCGTCCCACAGGCGCTGGCCCTGCTCCATCGGGACGTAGAGCTCCCAGCCCAGGTCGCCGACGTAGCTGATGCGCGAGGCGAGGACCAGTTGGCTGCCGACCTCGATCGTCTTGCACGTGCCGAACTTGAAGGCCCCGTTGGACATGTCGGCGCGGGTCAGCTTCTGGATGATCTTGCGGGCGCTGGGGCCCCACAGGCCGATCGTCGTGTAGGCAGTGGTGAGGTCGACCACCGTGGTGTTCGGCGCGCCGTTGTCCGCGAACCACTTCATGTCGGCCATGCCGTGAGCGGCGCCGGTGACCACCCGGAAGTGGTCCTTGGCCAGGCGCATCACGGTCAGGTCGGACTTGAAGCCGCCGGTGACCGACAGGACCGGCGTGTAGACCACGCGCCCGACCGCGACGTCCATCTGCCGGACGCAGACCTCCTGGACCGTGTCCAGCGCCCCGGCGCCCAGGACGTCGAAGATCACGAACGAGGAGAGGTCGAACATGCCGGCCGACTCGCGCATGGCGAGGTGCTCGGCGTTGATGATGGGCGACCACCAGCGGGCGTCCCACTCGTTGGGCCGGGTCCCGATGCCGTACTTCTCCACCAGCGGCGCATTGGAGGCGTACCACTGCGCGCGCTCCCAGCCGGCGACCTCGAAGAACTCGGCGCCGTGGGCCCTCTGCCACTCGTACATCGGCGTCTTGCGGACGGGCCGGTCGGAGAGGTACTGCTCGGACGGGTGGACGATGCCGTAGGTCTTGGGGAACGCCTCGGTCGCGCGGGCCTTGGTGTGCTGGCGGGTCTTCTGGTGCGCGTGGAACCGGGCGATGTCGCTCTGGTTGCAGTCGATCTCGGGCTGCCCGTGGGTCATCCACTCGGCGATCGACTTGCCGACCGCCGGGCCCTCCTTGACCCAGACCGCGCAGGCCGACCACAGGCCCTTGACCTCGGGCGTCTCGCCCAGGACGGGCATGCCGTCGGGGGTCAGCGAGATGAGGCCGTTGATCGCGTACTTCTGGCCGACCTTCTCGTCGCCGAGAATCTCCGGGAACAGCTCGAGCGCGTCCTCGAGCTGGGGGTCGAAGTCGTCCTGGGTGAACGGCATCTCGGTGGGGGAGAGCTTCGCCTCCTCGATCGAGGGGATCGTCTCCGGGTCGTGGAGGATCGAGCGGTGCGCGTACGAGCCCACCTCGAAGCCGATGCCGTCCTGGCGCTCGTACATCAGGACGTCCATGTCGCGCACGATCGGGTACTCGATCGCCCTGGACGACGTCTCGAACAGCGGCACGGGGCCGTAGTCGGCCATCTGGTGGACGACCGGGGTGAGCGGGATGTGGGCGCCGGCCATCTCGGCCAGGAGCGGGGCCCACACGCCGCACGCGATGATCACGTACTCGGCCTCGATGGTGCCGCGCGTCGTGGTCACGCTGCGGATGCGGCCGTCCTCGACCCCCATCGCGGTGACTTCCGTGTTGGCGAAGGACTGGAGCGCGCCCATCGCCTCGGCCTTCTCGCGGCACAGGGTGCCGAACTGGAGCGAGTCGCAGACGCCGGTCTCAGGGGTGTAGAACCCGCCGACGAGGATGTCCGAGTTGATGAACGGGACCAGCTCCTTGATTTCGGCCGGGGTCACCATGTAGGCGTCGATGCCCCAGTTCTTGGCCGAGTCCACCTTGCGGCGCAGCTCCTCGAGACGCTCGTCCGACCGGGCGACCTCGAGGCCGCCGCACGTCGTGTAGACGTCCCACTCGCGGTACTGGCGGGCGGACTCGAGCGTGAGCTCGGCCATCTCCTTGTTGTGGTCGACGAGGTAGATGAAGTTCGACGCGTGGCCGGTCGAGCCGCCGGGGTTCGGCAGCGGGCCCTTGTCGATCTGGACGATGTCCTTCCAGCCCAGATTCGCCAGGTGGTAGGCGATGCTGTTGCCGACGATGCCGGCGCCGATGATCACGACCTTGGCGCTGGACGGGAACGTGGCCATGTAGAGCTTGCTCCTTGGGTGTGAACAGCGATCGACGGCGACCTAGGGCGCGCGTGAGATGAGGCGGCGGGGCTCCGGCCAAGGCGCCGGTGGACGATCCGAGCCGCTTGTCGAAGCCAAGGTCCGTTGGTCACGAGTCGCCGCCGAGACGAGGGGACGCAAGTCGCGTCGGCCGGCGATGTTGGGACGCTAACTGTTGACAATCGTCCTGTCAACAGTCAATCTGGCGCGCGAGACGCGCGGCTCGTGACCGCTGCGAAGGCGGGGAGCCGATGGCCACGATCGAGCACAAGCAACTCTGGCAGGCAGTTGCGGACCAGCTGCGCGACGAGATCCTCGACGGGCGCCTTCCTGCGGGCGCGCGACTGGTCGAGACCGAGCTGGCGGACCGATTCGGGGTCTCGCGCGGACCAATTCGCGACGCCCTCACCGAGCTCGCCCGCACGGGCCTCGCGGTTGATCTTCCCCGACGCGGGACGTTCGTCAGCAGCCTGACCGAGGCTGACCTCAACGAGGTGTACGTCATCCGCCGGGCGATCGAGGAGGTCGCGGTGCGGCTCTCGATCTCCCATGCCACCGACGAGGAGCTCACGGAGCTCAGGGCAGCCCTCGAGGCGGTCGAGAACGCCTACCGTGGCCCCGACCTCGCTGCAGCCTGGGACGCCGACATGGAGTTCCACCGCAGCTACTGCCGGCTGTCCGGCAACGGCCGCCTCCTCGCTGTCTTCGAACAGCTGGCGTCGCAGACCGTCCTCCTCATGCGGACGGCGGTGGCCACGCGGGCATCGCTCGCCTGGATTCCGCCTGTCGAGGTCCACCGCCACATCGCCGACGCCATTGGGGCTCGCGATGCGCAGCGCGCGACCGAGGCGGTTGCCGCCCATTACCGGTACACGGAGGAGCGCCTCTCGGCGGCCGACCGGGGCCGGGACGGGGGCCGGGACGGGCGCTCCGGCGTCTAGGGAAGCCGCGGCCGACCCGCCAGACCCCGATCCCTGCGCGCCGCCCCGACCAGATGGGCCCGTGGAGGCGCGCTGCCCAGGCCTCACGCTGGCAGAAGGCCGGGCCTGACGCGCGCAGCCGTCTGGACAGCGCCGCGACTCTCGTCTATTGTCCGTTGCACAATCCGCAACGCGTTGCGCCATCCGCGACAAGAGCACCACTGGCAGGAGTCAATGGGAACCGACGAGCAGGAACTCGACCTCGCCTCGCTGAGCGACGAGGAGCTGGTCAGCCAGATGCACGACGACCTGTATGACGGGCTCGCGCCCGAGACGGTCGAGGGCACGAAGATCCTCCTCGGGCGAGGCTGGGGCGCGGACAAGGTGCTCGCCGAGGCGCTGGTCGAGGGCATGCGCATCGTGGGCGTCGACTTCCGCGACGGGATCCTGTTCGTCCCCGAGGTGCTGCTCGCCGCCAACGCGATGAAGGCGGGCATGGCCGTGCTGCGCCCGCTGCTCGCCGAGACGGGCGCGAAGCCGGTCGGCAAGGTCGTGATCGGCACCGTCAAGGGCGACATCCACGACATCGGCAAGAACCTGGTCGGGATGATGCTCGAGGGCGCCGGATTCGAGGTGGTCGACCTCGGGGTCAACACCGACGCAGACAAGTTCCTCGCCGCGCTCGAGGAGCACAAGCCCGACATCCTGGGCATGTCCGCGCTGC
>JAJYMP010000136.1 GCA_021786915.1 Chloroflexota bacterium | reverse complement strand
GGCGCCCCGTCGGGGCGCGCGTGACGGATCCTGTCTGTGGCATGGAAATCCGCGTCAACCAGGCGGTCGAGGCAGCGCTCTTCGAGGGTGAATGGGTCTACTTCTGCGGTCGGTCCTGCTATGCCGCGTTCCTCGACACGCCCCACCGCTATCGAGGATGGTGAGCGACCGCGACCACAGCGGCTATACCTCCCCGCGCGCCGGGGGTGCGCTGGCCCTGCGGCGCCCTAAGGCGAGGAGCCCCGACGGCCTCGGTAAACCAGGCGCCGCAGGTTCCTGCCGCTCTATTCAACCGCCTGGGATGGACGTGCGCCCGATGTGCGGCTGGCCAGAGCAACACCGCGCCGTCGGATCCGCTGCGGCCGGCTCGACCAACGCATCTGAAGAACTCAGAGAGGGGCCAGGGAGAAACGGGTGGCACGACGCAAACAGCGGCGCGGCATCGGACGGTCGCCATCCCGCTGCCAGAGCTGTCAGTCGGCGCCATAGCGCCGGATCCCCTCGAGCTTGGTCCGCTTGAGCAGCAGCGCGTTCACCGCCACGAGGAAGGAGCTCCCGGCCATGCTGATGGCGGCGATCTCGGGCCGGAGGACGAAGCCGAACGCTGGGTAGAAGATGCCCATCGCGATCGGGAACGCCACGGTGTTGTAGCCGACTGCCCAGAACAGGTTCTGGCGCATCTTGCGGACCGTTGCGCGGGAGAGGGCGATCGCGCCGAGCACGTCGACCGGGTCGCTCTTCATGAGGACGATGTCGGCAGTCTCGACGGCGACGTCGGTGCCGGCGCCGATCGCGATCCCGACGTCCGCCTGGGCGAGCGCCGGGGCGTCGTTGATCCCGTCCCCGACCATCGCGACGAGCTTGCCGGCCGCCTGGAGCTCCTTCACCTTGTCCGCCTTCTGGCCGGGCAGGACCTCCGCGAACACGGTGTCGAGCCCGAGCTCCGCGGCGATGCGGTCTGCGGTCGCCTGGTTGTCGCCGGTCAGCATCGCCACCTGGATGCCCAGGTTGTGGAGTCGCGCGATGGTCTCCTTCGCGCTCGGCCGGACCGCGTCCGCGATCGCGATCAGGCCTCCGGCCTTGCCGTCGACCGCGACCCGGACGACCGTCCGGCCCGCGCCCTCCAGCTCGTCGGCGCGCGCCCCGAGGCCGTCGAAGTCGATGCGCCGGTCGCGCATGAGCTTCGCGTTCCCGACCAGGACCGAGCGGCCGTCGACGTTCGCCTCGAGCCCGTGGCCCGGGACGGCATTGAAGCCGGTCGCGTCCACGAGGGCGAGCTGGCGCTCCTTCGCCGCATCGACCACGGCCTGGGCGAGCGGATGCTCGCTGGAGCCCTCCGCCGAAGCCGCCAGTCGCAGGACCTCGTCCTCGCTGACCGGATTGCCGGCGCCGACGAGCTCGACGACGCGGGGCTGCCCGACCGTCAGCGTGCCCGTCTTGTCGAAGATGACCGCGCCGATCTTGGAGGCCTGCTCCAGGGCCGTCGCGTTCTTGAACAGGATCCCGTTGAGGGCTCCCAGACCGGTCCCGACCATGATGGCGGTGGGCGTGGCGAGCCCGAGTGCGTCGGGGCAGGCGATGATCACCACGGTGATGGCGAGCGTGAGGGCGAAGATGAACGTCGAGCCGCCGATCGTCAGCCAGCCGACGAATGTCAGCAGGCCGAGGATGACGGCCGCCGCGACGAGCCACTGCGCAGCCCGGTCGGCCATGCGCTGGGCCGGAGCCTTCGAGTTCTGGGCCAGCTGGACGAGCTTGACGATCTGGGCGAGCGCGGTGTCCGCTCCGACCTTGGTCGCCCTGAACCGGAAGGTGCCCGTCTTGTTGATCGATGCGCCGATCACGTTCGAGCCGACCGTCTTTTCGACTGGCAGGCTCTCGCCCGTGATCATCGACTCGTCGACGCTCGATCCGCCGTCGACGATGACCCCGTCGACGGGGACCTTGTCGCCGGGCTTGATCAGGACGATGTCGTCGAGGACGACCTCCGCCGTCGGGATCTCCATCGGCTCGCCGTTCCGGATGACGGTGGCCTTCGGCGGCGTGAGGTTGAGGAGCGCCTTCATCGCATCCGATGCCCCCGACCGGGCGCGCATCTCGAGCCAGTGGCCGAACAGGACGAACGTGAGCAGGACGGCCGCGGCCTCGTAGAAGACCTCGCCCTTGAAGAGGAAGGTGCCGGCGACGCTGAACAGGTAGCCCGACCCGACCGAGAGCGCGACGAGGACCGACATGTCGAGCGTTCGGTGGCGGAGCGCCCGATACGCACCGACGAAGAACATCTTCCCGCTCCACAGGACGGCGGGCGTTGCAAAGAGGAAGGCCAGGATGTTCGGATCGATCCCGAACGGCGTCCCGAGGTGGATGTTGAAGACCTCGGTTGCCAGCGGGGAGTAGAGGAAGATCGGGACCGCGAGGATGAACGCGACGAGGAACCGGTTCCGCATGTCGCGGACCATCGCCTCCATCGTCATCCCGCCGCCGTGGCCCATCCCGTGGGCCATCTCGGCCATCTCGCCCTTGACCGGCGCGCCCACGGCTGGGGCCGCCGCCATCGCGTGGCCGGCGTGCTCGTCGTGGACGGCAGGCTGCGCCGTGGCCTCAACCGCCATCGCGTGGCCGAGGTGCTCGTCGTGGGCGGCAGGCGGCGCCGTCGCCTCAACCGCCATCGCGTGGCCGGCATGATCGGGTGCAGGTCCGTGACCCGCGCCATGTGCCACCGTGCTGCCAAGGACGGCTGGCTGCTCGTCGGAGCACAGGGAGCACGGGACGACTTCCCCGCCGCACGCACACCCGAAGCCCTCGATCAGCGCCCGCACGCCCTCGGCGGACACGACCGACTCGTCATATCGGACCGTCACGGTCTGGGAGACCGGGTTCGCCTCCGCGAGCTCGACGCCCTGCTGACGCCCCAGGTAGTCGTCGAGTCCCGCGGCGCTGCTGGCGCGGAGGAGCCCTCCGGCTTCAAAGACTCTGCGGGTCACTGCTGCTCCATTCGTGGGTCGCGCCTGGCTACTGTGGCGCTGGCACGCGCCGTTCCAAGAGCTGTTGGGTCCAAGTCTGGTCTTCGCTGCCGCGTCTGACCAGGACGCGAGGCGATCCCGAAAAGCCCTATTCCCTGCGTCGGCCCGAAGGCTGGAGTCAACGCTCCAGGGGCTCGTCCGTCAGCTCGACCGGCGCCCGGCAGACGACGTGTCGGCCGAGCGCGTCAGGTCGACAGCCGCCGACTCGGAGCGAACTCGCCGCGGCATCGGCATCAGCCCCTGAGCTCAGGAATGGGCGGCTGAGGCTGCCACCGAGCCCTTCGTCGAGTCGGCCGGTCGCGCGGCGCGCACGCGGCGAAGCAGGACGAAGGCGGCGCCGGAGATCGCGAGCTGGATGACTGGCATGACGCTGTCGAGGTCGACGCCTTCGCCGTTCGGATCGGCGGCGATGATCCAGAAGTGATTGGCGCCGCTGGCAAGGTGGAAATTCACGTTCATGAAGATCGCGAACACGCCGGCCAGGACGATCAGTCCCAGGAGGACAGACTGGCCGGTGATCGAGAGCCTCGACCAGCGGAACCACCACAGGGCTGCGAGGGCGATGAGGGCGATGCCGATCGCCAGCTCGCCGACCATGACGAGATAGCCGAAGAACTGGGCGTTGGGGATGACGGTCCCATCGAGGAACGACTTGTAGAAGCCCGACAGGTCCTTGGAGGTGTCGGTCAGCTGGCCAGCGAGTCCCGACGCGAAGTCGCCGCTGAGCGCCTTCGCGAGGCCCGACATGAACCACTCGTACCCGAGGAAGGCCTGGATGATGAGCATGCCCGCCAGGAGTGGCCTTGCGCTGATCTCAAGCGCGGTATCCGGTTTGTTGTCCTGCATGACTGGAAGCCTCCGAGCGATCTCCGACGACCCTGTGCCGTCGCGCGTTGACTGATTTCGGGCAGGCGCCCGTATCGGGTGCGCTCTTGCCCAACTATCCGCATCGAACTGAGGCTCGCCTGAGGCGAAACTGAGAATCCCTCTGGGCACCCTCTCCGCCAGGCGCTCCGCTCCCTTCTAAGATTCGGCTCAGGTCCCATTCAGGTTGGCCCACCAGCATTCCGCTCAGGGAGTCGCTCCCAACGAAACCACGTCCAATTGAGCGCGAGGGCCCCAGCCGGCCCTCGAGAGACGGAGAGCACCGTGACGCACAAGGCGTACATGATCGGCGCCGGCCTCGGGAACCTGAGCGCGGCCGTCTACCTCATCCGGGACGGCAACTGGTCCGGCTCGGACATCACCCTCATGGGGATCGACCCGCACGGCGCGAACGACGGGCAGGCGGCCCGCGAGTTCGAGACCGAGTACGGCTACGGGCAGCTGGGCAACAGCCGCGGTTTCCTCAACCGCGGCGGCCGGATGCTCAACGAGGAGACCTACGAGAACCTGTGGGAGGTGCTCCGGAGCATCCCCTCGCTCGAGCGCCCAGGCCTGTCGGTGACCGAGGAGATCTTCGAGTTCGACCACGCCCACCCGACCCACGACATCGGCCGGCTGATCGACGCCACGATCGGCGTCCGGGACCACGGGCCCAACGACTACGTGCACATGCAGTTCAACCGCCGGGACCGCGTCCTGCTGAGCAAGCTGATGCTCATGCCCGAGTCCCGCGAGCGCGAGCTCGACGACATCAGCATCAAGGAGTGGTTCGCGAGCAGCCCGCACTTCTTCACGACCAACTTCTGGTTCATGTGGAAGACGACCTTCGCCTTCCTCGAGGTCGACTCCGTGATGGAGCTGCGGCGCTACATGAACCGGATGATCCTCGAGTTCAGCCGGATCAACACGCTCGAGGGCGTGACCCGCACGCCCTACAACCAGTACGAGTCGGTCATCCTGCCGATGCGTGCCTGGCTGGCAGACAAGGGCGTTCAGTTCGTGAACAACCGCAAGGTCACGGCCCTCGAGTTCAAGGACACGCCGCTGCGCGACGAGATCGTCGTCACCGGCCTGCGCTACGAGGACACGGCCACCGGCGCCACCGGCGTGATCGCGGTGGACGAGGACGACTTCGTGTTCGACACCAACGGCTCGATCACCGACAGCGCGGCGATCGGCGACCTCGACACGGCGATCACCGAGGACCACCGCTTCGGCCCGAGTGCCGAGCTCTGGCAGCAGGCGACCGAGCACTTCTACGGCCTGGGCCATCCGGAGAAGTTCTTCGGCGACCGGTCACAGAGCGAGTGGCTGAGCTTCACGCTCACGGCCGACAGCCACCTGCTCATCAACGAGATCTCGCGCATCACCAAGCAGCTGCCGGGCAACGCGCTCAACACGTTCGTGGACTCGACGGCCTGCCTCTCGATCGTCGTCCACCACCAGCCCCACTACCGGGCGCAGAAGCCGAACGAAGCGGTCCTGTGGGGCTACTTCCTCTACCCCCGCCGGTCCGGCGACTTCGTCACGAAGCCGGCGATCGAGATGACCGGGCGCGAGATCCTGACCGAGCTGCTGGGCCACCTCGCGACCGCGGACAAGTCGGCGACCGGGATCGCCGCCAAGACCGGCGAGATCGTCGCCTCGATCGTCAACGTGATCCCGTGCCACATGCCCTAC
>JAJYMP010000129.1 GCA_021786915.1 Chloroflexota bacterium | reverse complement strand
GGGGGTGGCCATTACCCGTGAAACAGGGTGGCCAATTCCGGCGAAACAGGGTGGCCATTTGCCGTGAAACCGGGTGGCCAAAACCCGTGAAATCCGCAATAGCCGCCTGAGCCCGCCGACTTGTCTACGGGCTCGAACAGCGGACGCACCTTGACGCCGGCCCCACGGTGCTTGCCGTACCAGATCAGGTAGGCGCCCGCATGAGCGAGTTCGACCGACTCGAAACCGCTTGTCGTCGCGAACGTAATCTCCGAGACGAAGTTCTCGCTGCCGAACACCTCGTCGAGCAGGCAGCGCACAAGGTGCACGTTCTCGTCGCCGATCTGGACGAAGATCGAGCCCGACTCGGTGAGCAGCTCGCGGGCCACCACCAACCGATCGCGCAGGTAGCTCAGGTACGAGTGGATGCCGAGCTCCCACGTGTCGCGGAAGGCGCGGATCTGCTCGGGCTGGCGGGTGGCATCTTCGGCCTTGCCGTCCTTGACGTCGCGCTTGCGCGTCGAGACCTGCCAGTTGCTGCCGAACTTGATCCCGTAGGGCGGGTCCAGGTAGATCATCTGGACCTGCCCCTTGAGCCACTCCTTCTCGGCCAGCGAGGTCATCACCAGGAGCGAGTCGCCCAGGATCAGCCGGTTCGACCACTTCATCGGGTGCTGGTAGAAGTCCACCCGCTGGTCGAAGGCCATCCCGTTGAAGTCGGAGAAGAGGTCGAGCTGCTGCTCGCGGCCGGCCACGGTCGACGCGCGCAGGTCCTCGATGATCGCCTTGGGGCTGATGTGCTCCTGGATGTAGATCGGGACGGACGGGACGGCGAGGTCCGCCTGATCCTGCTCGTCCTTGCCCTTCCAGACGAGCTGGGGATCGAGCGACGGGTCGCGCGGGTAGAGGACGGTCTTCGGGCGCCGCTCGTCGGCCTCGGCGAACCCCTCGAGCTCGGCCGTGGGGATGTTCATCCGCTGCTCGCCTCCATGGCGCGTGGCTTCCACGCGGGCGGGTCCGGCGGGCTTCGTCATTCTGCGGGGCAACGCTTATCTCCCCCTTACCAGTAAGGCACCGTGGAGTTCGAGCGAAGGGGTAGGTAAGGGCCCGGCGCTAGCCTCGGCCGTGTGTCTGAGATCGACTGGGACCCGGCGAAAGCTCGCAGCACCGTCCGCAAGCGAGGCATTTCGTTCGAGGAGGCCGCCACGGTCCTCGACGATTGGCACGGCGACACTGTCGAGGATGTCGCGCACTCGACCACTGGGGACCGATACCGGACGGTTGGCCGATCGTACCGCGGCCGGATCCTTGTCGTGACATTCGGATTGTCGGGAGGTACGATCAGGGTGATTTCCGCACGGCGCGCCACGAAGCGCGAACGACATGCGTACGAAGGTTCCTAAGGCTGCCGTCACGCCCGATGAGGCGGCATCCGTCCTCCAGGACCCGCTCGGGCTGACCACCCCCACCCGATCTGCGCCGGGCTCACCGCTGGAACGTGGCTGGATGGCCGGTCGACTTGTGGATGGGTACACACTCGCCGCCGATGGACAGCCACCTGGGTGGACGCCCCCACGCTGGATCCGTGCGCTCGAGGACCAGGGGTTCGACGCGGCGACCGAGGGCGAGCCGTTCTTCGTCGTGACGCACCTCACGATCGGCGAAGTCGGCCGGTTCCCGACCATTCGCGAGGCACTCCGGTTCGCGCTCGACGGAATTCGCGAGCAGTGGCACCCGGAGTCGCTCACGATCGACTGCCGGACCGCGACCGGGCGGATCGCACCGGTCGTGTGGGGCCGACCGCTCGTGGGCATGGCGCGCGGCGCGCTCGAGGACGAGCCGATCCGGGTCGTCGAGGCGCCCGGACCCTGAACCCGGCTCACGCGCGGGCTCCCGCGAGCGAGCGGACGTGGTCGCGGATGCCGGTCGCGGCGTTCTCCGGGTCGGTCACCTCGTAGAACGCCCAGCGGCCGAAGCCGCCGTGGTTGTTCACGGCCGGGATCCAGTAGGTCTGGGCGGCCGCCACCTTGGCCGCCTTCTCCTTCTTCCGCTCGCCGGTCACCTCGACGATGAGGTTGAGAGGCTCCGGTCCGCCGTCATCGAAGCGGACGAGGAGGTCCGGCAGATAGTTCGCCGCCTCGCCCTCGAACGTGTAGGGGATCTTCAGGTTCAGGCCCTGGTTCTTGGCGTAGGCGATGACCTCGGGCATGTGGTCGAGGGCGAAGCCCACCTTCGCCTCCCAGGTCGAGTCGAGGACGAGGGAGTTGAGGTGGCTCTTCTCGGTCGTGAAGACGGCCTTCGTCGAGCTGAAGTCGACGAAGCGGGTGGAGCCCACGGCGTCGTACGCGGCGAGGATCGGGAGCAGGCGCCGTTCGCCCTCGGTCCCGCGCGAGATCGCCCGGTGGATCCGATCGGCCGCGTCGCGCTCCCACTGGCTGAGCAGGAGCATCTGCTTGAACGTGCCGTCCTTGGTCACGACGCAGTCGCGGTACCAGCGCTCGACGATCGGCAGGAGCTGGCCGAAGAGCCAGGGTCGCTCCGAGCCATCGTCCGCCCGGAAGTAGGTATCGAGCGTCCGCTTCGTGATCCGGAAGATGACCTCCTGGTCGCGCCGACGCTCGAGCTCGCCGAGGTCGTCGATGACGCGCTCGCCGGCGATCGGGTGGACCTCGACCAGGGTGGGGACCTCTTCGGTCGAGAGGATCTTGGTCGAGTCGTCGGTGAAGGCGGCCGACAGGCGGTCGGTCGGCAGCGCGAACCGGTAACCGACGACCCGCGGGAAGGTCAGCTCCAGGTGCGCTCGTTCGGGCAACGCGTAGACCCGGCGGGTCTGCTTCTGGGTGGGCGGCTTCGAGCTGCCCACGGTCGGGATGAAGCTGAACGGGACGCCATAGACCTCCGCGTACTCCGGCTCGAACATCCCGGCGGGGTCCGCGTCGTAGCTCACCCGCCGCAGGCCACGGCCCACCACCTGCTCGCACAGGAGCTGGGTCCCGAATGCCCGGACGCCGAGGATGTGGGTGACCGTGTTCGCGTCCCAGCCCTCGGTGAGCATCGAGACCGAGACGACGCAGCGCACCTGCTCGCCCAGGCGGCCGGGCTTGCCGATCGTGTTCATCACCTCGCGCAGGAGGTCCTCGTCAGTGATCTCCTCGACCGAGCGGCCCGGGTAGCGCAGCCGGAACTCGCGCTTGAACTCCTCGATCTCGGCGGCGGCGATCTTCTTGAACGCGGGGTCCATCGCCTCGCCGGATTCGAGCTGAGCAGAGTCGATGAGGAGCGTGTTCGGGCGGTCGATCCAGCGCCCGTCCGCAACGTTGGAGAACAGGTCGAGGTTGCCCGGCACGAGCGCCTCGCCGCCGTCCGGGAGCTCCTTGCGCCAGCCGGCGATCCAGTCGAAGACCGCCTTGCTGACGTTCGTGTTGCTGCAGACCACGATGAAGACGGGCGGGGTGCCGCTGCCGGCCTTCTGCCACGCCTCGTGCGAGCGGCGGTAGTTGCCGTACAGGCTGGTCAGCGCGCCTTCGAGCTCCTTGGGCAGGATCGGCTCGCCCTGGATCGATTCGGTGGTCCGGCCTTTCCTGGGCAGCTCCTCGCGGATCCGGACCCACAGGTCGCGGTAGGTGGGTGACTCGCCGGTCATCGAATCGTCCGCCACGGGCACCCGGGGGATCTTCACAACGCCCGACTCGATCGCATCGATCAGGCTGAAATCCGAGACCACCCACGGGAAGAGGGTGCCCTCCTTGTACCCGGAGCCGCGCAGGAAGAAGGGGGTCGCCGAGAGGTCGTAGATGGCCCGGATGCCGACCTTGCCCTGGACCGCCCGGAGGCCCTCGAGCCAGACGCGAGCGGTCTCGGCCAGCTTCTTCGCCTCGGCCTTCTCGTCCGCCGTGAGCCTGGTTTCCGGTCCTTCCGCCTCCGCGGGAGGCGCGGACTGGTAGCAGTGGTGGGCCTCGTCGTTGAGGACGATGACGTTGCGCTTGCTGCCGAAGGCGCTCCGGAGGATCCGCCGGACCATCTCGTCCGGGGTCTCCTTGAAGCGATCGGTCTCGCCGTCCGGGCCGGCGAGGACCTTCTTCGTGAGAGTGGACCCTTCGAGCGTGTCGCGCCGGATGAAGGCATGGTAGTTGGTGATGAGGATCTTCGCCTGCCCCAGCTGGCGGTGCTGCTCCGGGGTGACGATGTCGCGCTCGAGGTAGAAGTTGCCCGGGTCGTTGGGGAGGAGGACGCGGAGGCGGTCGCGGATCGTGATGCCCGGGGTGACGACCAGGAACGCGTCCGAGAAGCGCTTGTCCTGGGGATTGGCCAGCTTGTTGAGCGCCTGCCAGGCGATGAGCATGGCCATGACGACGGTCTTGCCGGAACCGGTTGCCATCTTGAACGCGATCCGGTAGAGGCCCGGGTTGTGCCTGTCGTTGCCCTCGCGGAGTCGGTTCTCGATCCACGGCTCGCGGTGGCCGGCAACCTCGGCCAGGAAGATCGCCGTCTCGAGCGCCTCGATCTGGCAGAAGAAGAGCGGGCGCTGGCGCTCGGGGTCTTGCCAGTAGTCGAGGAGTTCGCGGGTGATCCGGGTGACGCCCTGGTAGCGGGTCCGGCGCCAGGCGTCGACGTGCTCGCGGATCCGGTTGATGAAATCGTTCGACTCCATGCGCTCGGCCGTCCAGCTCTCGCCGGGAAGCGCGAGCTGCTGGCCTTTGCCCTTCTTCCTGGGCTGAGGGATCGGGACGAAGTACGTGCTGCGGCGGCGGCCATCGACGATGTCGCTCGTGATGCCGTCCTCGCTGAACCGGAAGTGCCGGCTGGGCACCCGGTAGGGCGAGTTCAGGATCGGGTTCTCGATGACGACCGGCGGCACGAGTCCCCCTCCGTGGCGGTCAAGCGTGCGCTGACGCGGCCAAGCTTACACGGGTGAATGTGTCAGGTCAGCCGTCACTGCCTCCTCGCGCCCCGCCCGCAGGAACCGGCCGGCCTCGTAATCGAGCGCCGCGCGGAACATCTCGGCCGGACCGACGAGTCGCACGCCGGGAACGGATCGCAGCGCCGGGTCGAAGCCCGATCGCGAGAAGAGGAGATACGTGGGCTCGCCGCCCCGGACGATGGTGGTCGCGTCGCGCCGAAGGTCCTGCAGGTGGCCCGGCTTCACAAACTCCCGGCTCCACTTCGCAGACCCCACGACGAGGACCCGGCTGCCCGCGACGCCGACGACGTCGACATCCCCACCCTCGAGCCAGTGCTGGCCGACCGACCCGAGCACCGGCAGCTCGCCGGCACCCGACAGACGCCGCACGTACTGCGCGGCGACGTCCTCGAAGACCCGGCTCACGTGGGCATCGAAGCTGATCGGCCACAGCTCGTCGAGGACACGCGCGCCCTGACCAAGAAGGATCGCGCTCCGCCACGGGTCGACGAGCGCGAAGTAGAAGCGCAGGTACGGGTCTGCCAGGACGTACCGGCTGATCCGAGGGCGCGGCGCGGACGCCTCCGTCGGAAGCGTCCGACGCTCCACCAGTTCAAGGCGGATCAGGCGCTCCAGGTATGGCGCCACGGCCGAGGCGCTCTTCAGGCCCGCCAGCGTCGCGATCCGCGAGGGCTGGTGCTCGCCGACGGCC
>JAJYMP010000650.1 GCA_021786915.1 Chloroflexota bacterium | reverse complement strand
CCGTGGGGCCCAGCAGCCAGATGAACGGGACCTGGACGATCGACGCCAGCGGCATCCAGTGCGCGTTGGACGGGATTGGCAGGACCGGGTTGGCTGGGATGTGGCCGCCGACCTCCGCGAAGATCCACAGGACGTCGATGTTGAACCCGTGGCCGGCCGCGAGTTGGCGGGCAACGTCCACGTAGTAGAACGAATCCGGGTACGCGGGATCGGCGAACCCGCCCACGAGGACGAGCCGGACCGCCAGCGCGAGGAGGTAGAGCGCAATCGGGATCCGCACGGCCGGTGCAGCCTAGCATCGCGCGAGGGGTCCCCGAAGGGGTACGAAACGGCCACCGCCATGGCTCGGCACGCAGCGTAGAGTGCGAGGCATGCTGCCCGCCGCGGGTCTCCAGTTCCGGCTGTCGCCGCAGGGGCGGCGCGTCGTCCGGTGGGTGCTGTTCGCGGCCGGCGTCGTCGGAGCGCTGCTGGCCCTCGAGACCACGATCCTGCACCTCGCCAAGGATCCCCTCAACGATGCCCAGGCGTACTACTGGGCCGGCGGCCGGCTGAACGCTGGACTCCCGCTGTATCCGCCCGACCAGAGCGTGGAGACGCCGCTGGGCTATCCGTACCCGCCGCTCCTCGCGATCCTGTGGCGGCCCCTGGCGCTCCTCCCGTGGCCAGTCGCGGCGGGCATCTGGGAGGTCGTCGTCCTGGCGAGCTTCGCGGCCACCGTCTGGCGGCTCGGCGTCCGGAGGCCCCAGACCTGGCTCGCCATCGGCATGCTCGGCCTGCCCATCGCGTGGTGCCTGGTCATCGGGCAGGCCCAGGTGCTGCTCACGATGTTCATGGTGTTCGCCACGCCGTGGTCCGTCGCCCTGGCGGCGAACATCAAGCTGTTCCCAGCGCTCGTGGCGATGTGGTGGGTGGGCCGGCGCGACTGGCGCGGCCTGCGCCGCTTCGTGGTCGCCATGGTGGTCCTGCTGGTGGTCCAGCTGGTGCTCGCGCCGCAGGCGTGCATCGACTACGTGACCGCGATCTCGCTCAAGCAGGTGGGCGAGGTGCGCAACATCTCGCCCTACGCGATCTCGCCGCTGCTCTGGGCGGCCCTTGCCGCCGTCGGCGCCATCGCGGTCCTCGCCCTCGCCCGGACCCGCTACGGGTGGGCCGCCGCGGTGGCCTTCACGGTGCTCGCGAACCCGCGGCTGCTCGTCTACCAGTTCATGACCTTCCTGGCCTCCATCGCGGATTCGCGCCACGCCCGGGGCGACAGCGAGGCAGCGGCGCCTTCGGAAGCCATGGCGTGAGGCGCGCTGCGGACGGACTGGCGGCGTGGGTCCTGGCGGGGGCCATCGGCTGGGCGGGGATCCTGTACATCGGCTGGATGCTCTGGCAGGCGTCGCCCCCCAAGGCGGGCTTCGACCTCGCCCTGCTGCTCGAGGCGGCGCGGCGCGTGACCGCCGGCCAGAGCCCCTACGACCCGGCGATGCTCGCGGGGACCTCGCCCGGCGCCGCGTCGCTCTTCTACTCGTATCCGCCGCCGGTCGCCCAGGCGATGACCCTGCTCGCCTGGCTGCCGGATGGCGTCGTGCTGGTCCTGTGGGGCCTGGGCGCCACGCTTGGACTGGGGCTGGTGGCCTGGCGAATCGGGCTGGCCGGGGGGCGTTCGGCGGCATGGCGAAGCGGACTCAAGACCCTCGCCATGGCGGCCCTCCTGCTCCCCTTCGTCGTGGCCGTCCTGTTCGGCAACCTCGACGCCTGGTACGGGCTGGCGCTCGGCGCGCTGGTGCTCGCGGTTGGCGTGCCCAGGCCGACCAGCGGGCAGGCCGTCGCGGGAGGGATCGCCCTCGGGGTGATCTCGGTGGCGAAGCTCCACCCGGCGTCGCTCCTGGTCTGGCTGCTGGTCCGCGCGGTCGCGGATCGGCAGGGGCCAGCCGCGCGAACGCTGGTGGCAGCCGTGGCGACGGGGATCGTGCTCGTCGTCGCCAGCCTCGCGATCGGCGGGACCGGGCCGTGGCAGGACTACCTGGTCGTCCTGCAGGCCGGCTCGGGCGCGGCGGTCGTCGACCCGAGGAACGTGGGCCCGGTGTCCCTGCTGGGCCAGCTCGTCCCGCTTGACGTCGCGGCGATCCGGCTGGCCCAGCTCCTCGTCGCCGTCATGGCCATCGGGGCCACCGCCGTCGCCGCAGCCCGCGTCCGCGACCCGCTGGCCAGCCTCGCCATCGCCATCACCGCCTCGCTCGTGGTGCTGCCGGTGACCTGGTACCACTACCCCGTGGCGCTGATCCCGGTGGGCATCGCCCTCGTGGTGCTGCGGCCGGGCTCTCGAGCGCGCGTGGCGATCGCCGCCGTCGTGGCCGACCTCGCCATCGGCTTCACCCCACTGCTGTGGGTGGGGGTGGGGGTGCTCGTGGCGGCAGCGCGCCGCCGCCATTCGTCGGCTCCCGCCCCGCTGCCCCCGGCGCTCGCGGGCGGATGAGCCTGCGGCTCCCGCGTACACTGCCGAGGTCGTCCGACGCTGGCCCGCGCGTGCGGAACGGCGACGCGCCGCTCGTCCATCAGGCGCGGGCCGAAGGCGGGCAGGGTCGGCGCGGAGAGGCAGAGGGGAGTGCGGTGACGCCGGACCTTGGTTGGTGGACGAGCCAGCCCGTGGCGCCCGCGTCAACGCCGAACGGCCCCGGCTCCACCGGTCGGGCATGCCCAGGGTGATAGCGCGTCTCGGCCGACGCGACCTCGCGGTGCTGGTGGTTCTGTTGCTGCTCGGCGTGGCGGCGCCCCTGGCCATGGCCGCCGCGGCCGGCGCGATCGGGGTGCCCAGCAACGACGAGTGGGTCTACGCGCTCGGGGCCGACAGCCTCTACCGGACCGGCACGATCACGATGCCATCGCACACGGCGTCAGCCGTCGGGCAGATCGTCCTTGCGCAGCCGCTGCTCTGGCTGTCAGGCGGGGCGAGCTGGGCCCACTCGGCCTTCGGGCTCGTGATGGCGGCCATCGGGATCGTCGCCGCGTACCTCCTCGCGCGGCAGTACCTCGGGTGGGCGTCATCGGCAACGGCCGCCGTCCTCGTGATCGCGTTCCCGGGTTTCGCCCGGCAGTCGGCCGGGTTCATGACCGACGTGCCCATGTTCGCGCTCACCACGCTGTCGCTGCTCCTGGGCGTCCGATGGCTCCGGCGTGGACGTCGCGCCGAGCTCGTGGCCTCGCTCGCGGTCGGCCTGCTGGCGATCAGCGTGCGGGAGTTCGCGTTCGCAGCGCCGGCGGCCATCCTGATCGTGTCCTGGGTGCGCAGCCGGCCCGGAGAGCGAGGCTTCCTGCTCGCCGTCTCCGCCCTGGCCGTCGTCGCCGTCGCCGCGCTCCTCGCGAGCGTGCGCTCTCTGGCGCTCAACGGGGGGATCGCGCCACCGGATCCCATCAACCTCTACCTGATGGGCCCCGCACTCACCACCCTCGCCGCGGTCCTGCTGCCGGCGTTGATCCCGGCGGTTTCCCGACGCCTCGACAGCCTGACGCCGATGCACCTGCTCCTGGGCTCCGGGCTCGTGGTCATCGCGTTCGTGATCCCGACGGCCGGGCCGCTTGTCGGGCAGTTCTGGATGGCGGACGGCCTCGTCGGCAACGCCCTCCTGAGCGGCCGGCGCCAGCCCGTCATCGCCCCCGCGGCCTGGGCGCTCTCGCAGGCGCTCGCGCTGATGGCGGCCGCCCTGATGGCGACGCTCACCGCACGCTGGGCGCAGCGGCGGCTCACGGGCGCCCGCACCCCGTCGATCCTGTGGGCGCGGGTTCTCGAGGTTGGCCGGCTGCCGTCGGCGCCCCTCCTGCTCTTCCTGGTCGGGTACGCAGGCGAACTGGCGATCGTCGTCTGGATGCGCTCCTACCCGCTCGACCGCTACCTGTACCCGATGATCCCGGCGGCGGCGATCATCCTCCTGCGGGAGACGGCGGGCAGGGTGCGGCGGGGCACCCGGCCCCTGCAGTACGCCGCGCTCGCGTGGCTCGGCGCATCGGCCATCCTGATCACGACCAACTCGTTCGCCTACGACGCGGCGCGCTGGCGGGCGGGCGAGGCCGCGGTGGCGCTGGGCTACGCGCCCGCGACGGTCGACGCCGGCTACGACTGGGTGGGCTTCCACGCCGGCATGCACGCCAATGTCGTTCGACCCGCGCTCGGGGTGGCCTGGTATGACGACATGTTCATGACGAGCCCGCCGTGCGCCTACGTCTCGAACGACCGGCTCCCGGTGCCCGGCTTCGTGCTCCTCCGAACTGACAGTGCCGCCTACCGCCTGTACCTCTACGTCGGTCCCGGCCAGCCGCTGTACCTGTACGGCTCCACCGCCGCCGGGTGCCCGGCGCCCCCGGCGTGACCGCGGTGCGACGGGACCCCGCCGACGTGATCGAGCGGCGGCGCGACCTCACGGCCGTGGCGGCGCTCGGCGCGCTCGCCGCCGGCGTCCCGCTGTGGCTCGCCGCCGCGTCCGGGGCGATCGGCATCCCGGGCGGCGACGAATGGGTCTACGTGCGCGGGGCCGCGAGCCTGCACGCGACCGGCGTGATCGACATGCCCGGGCACACCGCGGCGTCGGTCGGGCAGCTGCTCCTGGTCCAGCCGCTCCTGTGGCTGTCGGGCGGCATGCCCTGGGCGTTCACCGCGTTCGGCCTCGTCATGGGGCTCCTGGGCGTCGCGTCGGCCTACCTCCTCGCGCGGCGGTTCGTGGGCGTGGGATCGGCCGTGCTCGTCGGGCTCCTGGTGTTCGCCGTGCCGGGGTTCGCCCGCCAGACGGCGAGCTTCACCACCGACGTGCCCGCGTTCGCCCTCGGCGCGCTGTGCCTGCTCCTCGGCGTCCGGTGGATCCACGGCGAGGGCGGGCGGCTGACGCTGATCGCGAGCCTCGCGATCGGGGTCCTGGCCTTGAGCATCCGCGAGTTCGCGCTCGCGGCCCCCGTCGCGGTCTTGGCGGGCGCTTGGATCGGGAACCGGCCGGGCCAGCGGCTCCTGCTCGCGAGCGCCTCGGCCGTGTTCGCGGTGGGCGTGGTCGTCGTCTTCCTCGTCGCGGACGCCGTCCCCGGGCGCAGCGTGGCCGCCGCAGCAACGCTCGCGCTGCCGGTCCAGCTGGGGCCCATGTTCCTGACGCTCGCCGCCGCGCTGCTGCCGGCGAGCATCCTCGCCGTCGGCCGGAGGATCCGCTCCCTGGACCCGGTCCACGTCCTGGCCGCCGTCGGCCTCGTCGCCCTGATCATGGTGCTCGCGCCGGAGGGGCCGTTCCTGTGGGGCTATCTCGCGACCGCCGGGGGAGCCCCCGACGCGGTGCTCAGCGGGACACGGGAGGCCGTCATCCCGGCACGGGCCTGGGCCCTGGAGCAGCAGCTGGCCCTGCTGGCGGGGATCCTCGCCGCGACGCTCGCCATCCGCTGGGTCCAGCGCCGCTGGGCCGGCGTCGGGTCGCTGCGGGGCGCCCGCTCGGCGGTCGTCCGGGTCGCGCGCAGCCGCGAGGGCCCGCTCCTCATCTTCCTGGTGCTCTACGCAGGCGGCCTGGCAGCCTTCGGCTCGATGAACGGCCTGTACGACCGCTACATCTACCCCGCTGTCCCGGTCGCCGCGATCCTCCGATCG
>JAJYMP010000419.1 GCA_021786915.1 Chloroflexota bacterium | reverse complement strand
CCCTCCAGCCCACCGGCGGCCCGTCGAGCGTGCCGGTGTCAGTCATCGCCAGAGATCCCCGGGTCACCATCCTCGATTTCCGTCCGAGGACCATCCTGGTCACGCTCGACCAGGAGGTCGAGGCGCGGGTCGCGGGGACGGTGACCCGCGGCCCCCCCCCGGCCGGCACCGCCGCCGGACAGACCGTCTTCTCGCCGCAGCAGGTGACGGTCCGCGGCCCATCGACGGCCGTGCGGAGAGTCGTGGGGGTGCAGGTGGACGTGCAACTGGACTCGGCCATCGACTTCGACCGCGAGGTGCAGGGCACCGCCGTTGACGCGTCGGGCGCCCCCGTGACCGGGGTGGTGCTGATCCCGCGCACGATCCATGTGACGATCCCGCTGATCACCAACCAGCAGTCGCGCACGGTCCCCGTCAACGCGGTGTTCACGGGCACCCCGGCGCCCGGGTTCCGCGTCGCGAGCATCGAGGTTTCGCCCCTCACGGTCACGCTCCAGGGCGATGCGGACCAGCTCGTCTCGCTGCCCACCGCCGACACGGCGCCGATCTCCGTGGACGGGGCAACGCGCGACGTGGTCCAGAAGGTGTCCCTGGCGCTCCCCGCTGGCGTGACACCGGTGGACGCGGGCACGGTCAGCGTCACCGTGCACATCCAGGCCGTGACCGAGACCCGCACGTACCAGGCCGGCCTGAGGCTCGACGGCGGCGACCCGAACTACGAGTACGCGGTCTCGATCCAGAGCGTGCTGCTCACCGTGTACGGCTCGTCGGCGGACCTCGATCGGCTCGGCTCGGCCCCGATCACCGTCAGCATCGATGTGTCGGGCCTGACGCCCGGCAAGCACCAGCTCACGGTCGCCCCCTCGCTGCCGTCCGCGGTGACGGTGGTGAGCATCAGCCCGCAGACCGTCACGGTGACGGTCGTCTCCCCGCCATCAACGTTGCCGAGCGAGATCCCGCCGTCGCAGGCGCCGACCCCATCGCCGAGCCCCTCACCCAGCTGACCTCGCGCACGGCTCGCCCCTGGCGCCGCCTCGTCCACGAAACCCCGCGCCCAATCCACGAGCCCCGCCCACCATCCCGCACGAGGATCTCCATGACCCGCTTGTTCGGCACCGACGGCATCCGAGGCGCTGCCAACGTGGACCTGCGCCCGTCGCTCGCCACCGCCCTCGGCCGCGCCACCGCCCACCGGGTCGTCGGCGTCGGCGGTTCGCTGGTGGTGGGCCAGGACACCCGGCGCTCGGGCGACATGTTCGTGGCCGCGATCACCGCCGGCGCCACCAGCATGGGCGTCGACGTCCACAGCGTGGGGGTGGTCCCCACGCCGGCCCTCGCGTTCCTCGCGGGCAACGGCGAGTTCGCGGCGGGGATCATGGTCTCGGCCTCGCACAACCCGGCCGAGGACAACGGGCTCAAGGTGCTCGACCCCGACGGCCTCAAGCTCGACGACGACCTCGAGGACGACCTCGAGGCGCTGATCCTGCGGGCGGACGAGCTGCCGGGCGTGCAGCCGAGCCTGCTGGGCCGGACCGTGCACGCGTCGGCGCTGCTCGGCCAGTACATCGCGCATCGGACGGCCCTCGCGGCCGGGGTCTCCGCGACGGGCCTCCACGTGGTGCTCGACACGGCGAACGGCGCGGCGCACTCCGTGGCCCCCGCGATCCTGCGCGCGACGGGCGCCCGCGTCACGGTGATCCACGACCAGCCTGACGGCGACAACATCAACCGCGGTTGCGGCGCCACAGCGCCAGAGTCCCTCATGCAGGCCGTCCGCGACCACGGCGCCGACGTGGGCTTCGCGCTCGACGGCGATGCCGACCGGTGTGTCGCGGTCGATTCGTCCGGGCGCCTCGTGGACGGCGACCAGGTGCTCGGGATCCTCGCGCTCGAGCGGCTGGCGCGCGGCGTGCTCGACCGCCAGAGCCTGGTCGTGTCGGTGCTCTCGAACGGCGGCCTCCAGCACGCGATCGAGCGCGCCGGCGGTCGACTCGTCCGCACGCCGGTCGGCGACAAGCACATCCTGGCGGCGATGCTCGTCTCGGGCGCCGGCCTCGGCGGCGAGAAGAGCGGCCACGTCATCGTCCGCGAGCACACCAACTCGGGCGATGGCATCGTCACCGCGACCGAGATCCTGCGGGTCATGACCACCGCCGGCGTGGGCATCGAGGAACTGGCGAAGCAGATCCCGCTCCTGCCCCAGCAGCAGCGGGCGATCCGCGTCCGGCATCGCGACCAGTGGGACGCCGACGAGGTCCTGGGCAGGGCGATCGCCGACGCGGAGGCCCGTCTCGCGCCCCACGGCCGCATCCTCGTGCGTCCGTCGGGGACCGAACCCGTCCTGCGGGTGATGGTCGAGGGCGACGACGCGGCGATGGTCACCGAGGTGGCCGACGCCATCGCTGCCCTCGCGGGGGAGCGTCTACACTAGGCCGGCCGCGGCGCGCCGCGGCCGACCCGGAAGGAGTCCCAACGCGGCATGTGCGGAATCGTCGGCTACACCGGTCCCCGTGAGGCGGGCCCCATCCTGATCGAGGGGCTCCGGCGCCTTGAATACCGCGGCTACGACTCCGCGGGGATCGCGCTCGTGGACGACGCGGGTGCCCTGTTCGTCGAGAAGAAGGCGGGCAAGCTCGCCAACCTCCAGACCGCCATCGCGGACCGGACCCCCCACGCCGCCATCGGCCTCGCCCACACGCGCTGGGCCACGCACGGGCGCCCGAACGACCTCAACGCCCACCCGCACCAGGACTGCACCGGCGAGATCACGGTGATCCACAACGGGATCATCGAGAACTTCCGCGAGCTGCGGGACGGCCTCGAGGCGCGCGGCCACACGCTCGCGTCCGAGACCGACACCGAGGCCATCGCGCACCTCATCGAAGAGGCGTACGCGGGCGACCTCGCCGACGCCGTCCGGGCCGCCCTGCGCCAGTGCGAGGGTGCGTACGCGGTCGCCGTCATGCACCGCGGCGAGACCGACCGGCTCGTCGGCGCCCGCGAGAACGTGCCGCTCGTCGTGGGGCTCGGCGAGGGCGAGGCCTTCCTCGCCAGCGACGTCGCGGCCATCCTCGCCCACACCCGGCGCGTCGTGTTCCTCGAGGAGGGCGACGTGGTGGACCTGCGCCCCTGGGGCGCGACCATCACCGACGTGCACGGGGTCGCGCGGGAGCGCGCCGAGACCCTGGTGGACTGGTCGCCCGAGGCTGCCGAGAAGGGCGGCTACGACCACTTCATGCTCAAGGAGATCCACGAGCAGCCCGAGGCGCTCCGCCAGTCGCTGGCGGGCCGCGTGGGCAAGTCCGGACGCATCCACGCACCCGAGGTGGCGTCGCTGGCCGACGCCTTCCGCCGCGTGACGCGCGTCGAGCTCGTCGCCTGTGGGACCGCGTCGTATGCCGCCCTCGTCGGCGCAGCAGCGCTCCAGGACTGGACGGGCCTGCCCGCGCGCGTCACGGTCGGGTCGGAGTTCCGCTACTCGCCGCCGCCCCTCGACCAGAACACGCTCGTCATCGCGGTCACGCAGTCCGGGGAGACGGCCGACACCATCGCCCCCACCCGCTGGGCGCGCGAGCAGGGCTGCCCGATCGTGGCGGTGACCAACACCGTGGGCTCGGCGATCACGCGCGAGGCGAACGCGGTGATGTTCCTCCAGGCCGGCCCCGAGATCGCCGTCGCGGCGTCGAAGACGTTCGTGACCCAGGTGACCACGCTGATCGTCCTGGCCGCGGCGATCGCCAAGGCGAGGGGCTCGCTGGGCCTCGAGCAGGAGCTGGAGCTGGGGCAGGCGCTCCGGGCGCTCCCCGAGGCGGCCGCCCGAGCGCTCGAGCTGGCGAAGGACGTGCCCGCCATGGCGGATCGCTACCTCGGCGCCCGGGGCTTCATGTTCATCGGCCGCGGCTATACCCTCCCGATCGCGCTCGAGGGCGCGCTCAAGCTCAAGGAGGTCAGCTACATCCACGCCGAGGGCTATGCCGCGGGCGAGCTCAAGCACGGGCCCATCAGCCTGCTCGACGCCGAGTGCCCGCTCGTGGCGGTCGCCACCAAGTCGCGCGTCTACGACAAGCTGATCAGCAACGTCATGGAGGGCCGCGCCCGCGACGCGAAGGTGATCGCCGTGGCCACCGAGGGCGACGAGGGCATCAGCCGCTTCGCGGATGACGTGGTCTGGGTTCCTGCGACGCACGAGGCCCTGAGCGCGGTCCTGGCGGTCATCCCGCTCCAGCTGTTCGCCTACCACACGGCGGTCGCCCGCGGCAACGATGTCGACCAGCCGCGGAACCTCGCCAAGTCGGTGACGGTGGAATAGGCCCATGCCCGGCACCGGCAGGGACGGGGACCCGAGCCTTCCCCCTGGCCTGGTCCCCGAGGGGACCACGGAGCTGGGCATCGACATCGTCAAGGTCGAGCGGATCCGCGCGGCGCTGGACAAGTTCGGCGAGCGGTTCAGCCGGCGCGTCCTGACCGACCACGAGCGCAAGTACGTCCGCGGCCGGGCCGAGACGTTCGCCGGGCGGTGGGCCGCCAAGGAGGCGGTGTCCAAGGTGCTCGGGCTGGGCGTCCGGGGGATCGGCTGGCGCGACATCGAGGTCCAGCGCCTGCCGACCGGACAGCCCGCCGTGCGCCTCCACGGCCGAGCAGCGCAGCGGGCCGAGCAGCTGGGGATGGGACGGATCGCGCTCTCGATCACGCACGAGTCGGACTATGCGGTCGCGATCGCGTTCGGCGTCCGAACCGCGGGCGGGCGGTACGTGTTCCCGCTCGACATCGATGACCGGATCGATGAGCGGGAGCGCAAGCTGCTCGCCCGGATGGAGCGGCTGGGCGCGCTCCACCGGGCGAACCTGCGCGCGGGCGCGGCGGCCCCGGTGGTGGGCGTGGTGGACGAGGAGGCATCTGATGTCTGACCGGGCGGTCGGGTTCGGACGGCGTGACGCCAACGGCAGTGCGGCGCCGGAGGTCACGACGCGGCTCGACGACGAATCCATGGCGCGGCTGCTCCCCGAGCGCAGCAAGCGCGGCCACAAGGGCACCTTCGGCAAGCTGCTGGTGATCGCGGGCTCGATCGACTTCGCGGGGGCGGCGCTGCTCGTGTGCCGGGCGTCCGGCCGCGCCGGCGCGGGGCTCGTCACGCTGGCGGTGCCCGAGTCGCTCCAGCCGCTGTTCGCCTCGAAGGTCGTCGAGGCCACCACCATGGCCCTGCCCGAGGACGACGTGGAGGAGG
Source organism: Chloroflexota bacterium (assembly GCA_021786915.1). The sequence continues at coordinate 380 of JAJYMP010000419.1, read as the reverse complement.
TCGACCCCGAGCCCGCGCTGGCCAAGATCCTCGACAACGAGCACGACGCGCTCGTGATCGGGCCCGGCCTGCGCCCCTCGCTGGCCGCCGCCGACCTGCTGCGGCTGCTCCTCACCTCGCCCGAGGAGGGCGTCAACCCGCCCGCGGTGCTCGACGCCGAGGCGCTGCGGACCCTCGCCTCGGTGGGGGAGTGGTGGACGAACGTGACGCGCGCCTGCGTCCTCACCCCGCACGCCGGCGAGTTCGCGCGCCTCCGCGCCGGCAGCGGCCACGACCGCGGTGACCTTGCCGCCGACCTCCGCCTCGACGGGGATCTCCATCTTCATGGACTCGATGATGACGACCTCCTGCCCCGCCGTGACGGTGTCGCCGGGCTGCAC
>JAJYMP010000015.1 GCA_021786915.1 Chloroflexota bacterium | reverse complement strand
GCCAGACCCGCGGACCTTCATCGCCTCGTCGTCCACGCCGCCGGGCGGTGGCGTCCACGGGATGTGCGGCTGGCACGCCGCGCAGTCGGCGCTGCGACGCCTCGGCTGAGGAGTCCCGCGGTTCGCCGACCGGCACGAGCCAGCGCCCCCGGTGGCCCGCAGCCTTGCTACCCGGCCTGGACCCCGATGAACGAGCCAACCCCGTAGGTCACCGCAGCGGCCGCCCCGCCCAGGAGCGTCTGGCGGATCGCGGTGTACGGGAGCGACCGGCGGGTCATGATCCCGATCCCCAGCCCGAGCAGCCCGAGGGCGACGAGGCTGACGCCCAGCGACGACGCGAATGCCACGGTCCCCGACCAGATGAGGTACGGCAGCAGCGGGATGGACGCCCCCAGCGTGAAGGCGAGGAACGATCCGCCGGCCGCCATCAGAGGCGAGCCGATGGACCGCTCGTCGAGGCCCACCTCCTCGAAGATCATCGTTCGGACGGCGTTCTCCGGCTCCTCGAAGATCACCTCGACGATCCGCTCGGTCTCGTCGACCGGGAAGCCCCGCTCGATGTAGATCCTCGTCAGGATCGCGCGCTCCTGGTCGGCCGCCTCCCGGAGCTGCTTGTGCTGGAACGCGACCTGGTAGTCGAGGAGCTCGCGCTGGCTCTGGACCGAGATGAACTCGCCCACCGCCATGCTGAAGGCTCCGGCCAGCAGGCCCGCGATGCCCGCCAGGACGATGATCGGCGGTGCGGGGTTCGCGCCCGCCACGCCCATGACGAGCGCGAGGTTGGACACGAGCCCGTCGTTGCCGCCGAACACGACCGGCCGCAGCACGCTGTTGGCGCCCGTCTCGTGGGGCTCGGTGGCATCCGGGAGCTTGTGCTCATGGATCGCCGCCCTGGGTGTCACCCGGCCACCCTACGCCGCGGGCGACTGCAACCGACAGGGCTTCCGGCACGTGTGGGCCCGGGTCGAACCGCCCCTGATCGGCGGTCTCACGCGCTCGTCGGCCAGCGGTTCGTTCGGCGTCGAACCGTCTTCTCGCCCTCGACCGCCAGGAATGCCGCGGTCGAGGCGACGAGGACGACGGCGATCTCAGGGGTGGACGTGGCCCGCGCGGCGACGATCGGCGGAGCGGGAACAGGTCTGGCGCCCGCGGTTGCGGGGGACCCTGAGGGCCTGCTGCCACAGTCCGGCGCTTAGGATCGACTGCCCCGGCGGGCGCGGGGGCCGGCGCATGGCGTCGGGCTCGACGGGCTCCGCCCCGAGGGCGGGGGCGGCAGGCCGTCGGTGACCGGGTTGATCCACAGGATCTGGTGCGCAACCTCGTCGCACGGAGCGCGACTGCGTCGGTTCGATGTGCGCCCCGAGATCAGCTGGGCGGCAGACGGAGTGTCGACGCGATCTGGAGCTCTGCCGCGTCGCGCGACGGATGCCGGTCGGCTGCCGAGCTGGCCCGCTGGGCTTCGGCGCGGGAGCGCCTCCGGCTTCGACGCGGGAGCGCCTCGGGGCGGCCAACGACCGCTGAGACCGCTGACGGTCGCTACTGCGCCGCGACAGCGTGTCAGCTGAACAGGCCGACCTTGCTGAACTCCGGGAGCGTCCAGTGGTTAAGCGCCGCCCACCCGACGTACCCGAGCAGCGTGACGAGCGTCGACACGAGGAAGAACGTCACGACCGGGTGCCGACCAAGACCTCGCCGGCTCGCGAGCAGGCACCAGACGAGGGTCAGGATCGAAGCCGGGAGGCCGAGCAGGGTCGTCACGCCCTCGACGGAGACGAGGAAGAACACGGCACCGTGCACCACGCCAGCCACCGAGGCCGTCGCGCTCGGGCCGACTGGCAACGGGAGGTGTCCGCGGGTTGCCGCCGCAAGCATGAGCAGCGAGAGCGCCACCCACGCCAAGTGCCACATCCAGTGGCTCAGGGTCTCGTCGAGCCATAGATCGAGCTCGCCCGGCACCGTCCGGTAGAACGCCTCGGCATCGTCGCGGGCGAACGCGTCGCCGATCGCGTTCGCCGCAAGGTGGATCCCCTGGCCTTCGACCCACAGCGCCGCAACCACCAGGAGCGGCACGAGCCCGCGGCGTCCCAGCCCGCCGGAGCGATCCAGCACGAGCCACGCCAGCGGGATGACGACGAGCGGCGTCGCCAGGTCGACCGCCTCCTGCCATGTGAAGGCCCGGGGCGGCCCCGCCGGCGATCGCAGATAGGGAGGCGCGAGCAGGAATGCCGCTAATGCGATGGCGTAGACGATGAGCGCAGACGAGGTCCGTTCCGTTCGTGACCACGGCCCAGACCCCGCTCGGCCCGGCCAACCTCTCTCGCCCATACGGCCTCCTCGACCACGCCGAGGGCGGGTCGCCTCGCAGCTGGGTTCGGCCCCGGCCCTGCTCCCGCTCGTGTTCGGGCCCGGCGCGCCTGCCCAGGGGCACCTGCAACGCTACATCGCGCTTCGCCCGCGCGAAGACTCGTCCCGCACGCCCCCGCCGGCCAGAGCGCCCGCTCCCGGACAGTCCACCCGAGCTGGGTGTGCGTCCCGATGCGGATGGGACCTCGCCCGTCGAGCAGGTCGCCACTGGCGCGATCACAGCGGGACGGTGGACACGGCCGAGAGCGCGTCGATCAGGCGTACGCCCCGAGGGCGTCGGCGAAGGCCGAGATCGCCGTCGCGGTCCCGGTGCCCGTTCCCGACTCGGTCTGGCCACTGATCCGTTCCGCCACCGCACCCAGGACGTCGTGCCGGTAGCGCAAGATCGCCGAGCGCACCTTGAGGCCCGCATCCGTCAATCGGGCTCGCTTCGCCCGGCGGTCCGCCTCGTCGGTGCTCAGGGCGACGAGGCCCCGACTCGCGAGGCGGCGGAGGAGCCGGCTGGTCGCCGGCACGGTGACGCCGACGCGACCCGCGACCTGACCGACGCGGGCGCCGTCGGCGTCCTCGCCGAGGATGAGGAGGGCGCGCCACTGCGGGAACGTGAGCTCGGCGCCGGCTGCGGCATCAGCGAGGGCGCGCGTGGTCAGGCCGACAGCTCCGACGACGACCCGCTCGAGTTCGGCCACGAGATCCGGTTCGCCCATCCGTTGCTCCCATGCAAGCCGCGGCGGCCAGGGACCGCCACCGGGACAGCCTCGTGGGCTGGAGCGTAGCAAGGAGGTTGCCTGCTGGCTACTAATATCGACGCCGCGGCGATCAACGCCCTGGGCTGCCGTGCTACGACGTCGACGCAGCACACCCGCGAGAGCACCGAAGCGCCTGCGCTGCTTCGCCGGCCTGGCCAGCCAGGCGACCGCGCCCCCCACGCGCAGGGCGGCACCCCCAGCCAGAAGGCGTCCCCCCGGATGTCTCCCGTACCCGGCTCGGCCACGGCCGAGCCGCGCATGCCGAATCCCGTCAGCCACCCCGACAAGGAGCGAACCGACCAGGCCGGACCGCATCCAGTTGCACCTCGCCCGCTCGCCATCTCGGCACCTCCGGGAGTGCCTGACGCCCGAACGTGTCGATTGTTGCGACGTCCGCCTTGAGCCGCAAGAGGCTCTCGTCACGGACAGGCCGATCACCGGTGCTTCAGGCGTCACCGCGACGGCGTGATCGCGGCGACGAAGACCTCCTCCCGGAGCCCGAGGCCGATGACGGCAGCCCGGCGGTCGGTCCACACCGGGCGGACCGTGCCGCCCGCCGCCGCGATGCCCTCGTAGTCCCCGTACTGGTTGCCGAGGTCCACGCTGGGCGCGCAGCAGGTCTCGTCCGTCGGCGCGGTCGCCACCGGCTTCGTGGCCCAGGTCGCTCCCCCGTCGGTCGAGCGGGCGAGCGTGTAGGTCGCGGCGGCGGAACCGTGCGTCCCGGTGTCGTAGTAGGCCACGTTGATCGAGCCGTCCGAGGCGTCGACCGCGAGCCACTGGTTGAACTGGTCGCCGCCGGCCGGCATCGCGGTGGACGTCCAGGAGCTGCCGCCGTCCGTGGACTCGGCCACGAACACGTTGGTCGCGGCGGAGCTGCCGTCCATGTACGAGCAGTAGAGTGTCGCCCCGGACGCGCCGCAGGCCGGATAGACCAGGGCACCGCGGCGGTTCTGGGCGGCGATGTTGAACGCGAACCCGGCGACACGGGCGATCAGCCGGGGCGACGCGAAGCTTCGTCCGCCATCGGTCGAGGCCGCGTCGAGGATCGCCCCGTGCGCGTAGTCCTGCCAGGCGACATGGAGGGTGCCGTCGCCGGCGACATAGGGGTCGGCGCCGATGCCGCCGGTCTTGCCCGTGAACGGCCCGCTGACCGAGACCGGCGCCGAGAAGGTGGCGCCGCCGTCGTCGGAGGTCGACAGGAGGACGTTGTTGCCGTTCTTCGTCGACGAGGAGTTGCCGGTGGCGTGGTCCCAGGTGACGAAGATGCGGTTGGGGTGGTGACCGGCGCTGAAGCCGGTGTCGACCGTGATCATCGGCTTGTCGTTGAACTGCGCCGTGCCCGTCTGGAGCGCGAAGTACGTCGGCGTCCAGGTCGCGCCGTGATCGCTCGACCGCGCCACCGCCATCTCGGTGCCGTTGATCCCGCCGCCGGCCCCGAAGAAGACCACGATGTACGAGTAGTAGGCGACGCCGTTGGAATCGAAGGCGAGGCCCGGATCGGAGCCGAAGTCGAAGCCGTTGTTCGTCCTCGGGGGCGGGAGGGGCAGGTCCACGCCCGTGAACGCCGCGCCGCCGTCAGCGGAGACCATCGCCCGCATCGGCAGGCGCTGGATCTCGTTCGAGCCGGCAATCACGACGTTGGGATTGGCGGGATCGATCGCGATGGAGGTCTCGCTCTGCGAGCCGCATTCGTGGCTCGCGTCGACGTTGGCCCCGAACGACGGCTGCGGCACCGATCCGGAGTTGCCGCTGCACCGCGAGGCCGTGCCACTTGAGACGGTGAGGTACTTGTTGTACCAGGACGCCTGGGCATAGGGGCTGGAGTTCGAGCTCCCCGCGAAGGCTGGCGCCGGCGACGCGGTGAGGACGACTGCCGCTGCGGCGGCCGCGAGCAACCCACTCGAGACAGTCGTGAGGGCCCCGATGAGTGGGGCAACGATCAGCGCGGATGGGCGCGTGGGAAGCAACGGGGACACCGCCAACACCTCCACCGGCTCGACCGGGATGCGCCGCTGGAACCCAGGGGTGGGATCGCGGGCTCGAGCTGATGCCCGGCATTGTGCCCCCGTCGTCAACTCCGATCCAACCCGCACTCGGCGCAGCCCCAGTTGGGGCCCACCCGCCACTCCGGCTCGCGGGCGTCGCCGAGCGTCGCGACGGGCGGCGCGGCCGACTCTCTCGATGGGCGTGCTTCCGCTCCCAGCCCAACCTGCTCCACGGAGCCTGACCGCAGGCCAGTCCGCACACGTTCACGCTGCTTGAGAGGAACTCGCACCCCCGGACAGACTCGCGGGGCGCACCAGGCAAAGCGGGTGGAGCCCTTGCGTGGACACGGCGGCGTGGGTTTCGCGGCACACCCGACGCCCAATGGCACATCCCTGCAAGCTCCGCCAATGGTGACCATGTTGCGGCTCGGACACGGCGCCGCGTGGGCCGTCGTCAGAGAGTTGCATGCGCCCGGAGCGGGTGGAGCGGCGCTGGAGGGCCATAGCCGTGTTCGA
>JAJYMP010000043.1 GCA_021786915.1 Chloroflexota bacterium | reverse complement strand
CTGTCCGGCGGCCAGCAGCAGCGGGTCGCGATCGCGCGGGCGCTGGTCACGGAGCCCGCGCTGATCCTGGCCGACGAGCCCACCGGCAACCTCGACAGCCAGTCTGGCGCCGACGTGATCACGCTCCTCCACGAGCTCAACCGGGCGGGCACCACCATCGTGCTCATCACCCACGACTCCGACGTGGCCGTCCAGGCGCTCCGCCAGGTCCACGTCCGCGACGGGCTCCTGGTCCAGTGACCGCGCTCGAGCTCATCCGCCTCGCCATCTCCCGCCTCGGCACGTCCCGGCTGCGGGCGGTGCTGACCATGCTCGGCGTGATCATCGGCGTGGGGTCGATCGTGGCCCTCGTCGCGGTCGCGCAGGGCGCGACGTCGGGCATCACGGACCGGATCCAGGGGCTCGGCACCAACCTGCTGACCGTGTCGCCGGGCGCGACCAGGAACGGGTTCACGCGCCTGGCGCTGGGATCCGCCACCACGCTCACCACCGAGGACGCGCAGGCGATCGCCGCCACCCCCGGCGTGGCCGCCGTTGCCCCGGAGATCTCGACCCAGAAGGTCGTGATCTCCGGTCTCCAGAACACCACCACGTCCATCATCGGCACGACGCCCGCCTACCTCGAGGTGCGCACCTACACGATGTGGCAGGGCTCGTTCCTCAACCAGGCCGCCGTCGACGGCAGTCTGCGGGTGGCCGTCCTGGGCTCCACCACGGCGGACGACCTGGGGCTCGACGGCACCAGCATCGGCCAGACGATCCAGATCGGCGGCATCCCGTTCCAGCTGGTCGGGATCATGCAGCCCAAGGGCTCGTCGGGCGCGACAAGCCAGGACGACCAGGTGCTGATCCCCATCACCACGGCCCAGCACTACTTCGTCAGCGGCGACAAGGTGCGGTCGATCGGCGTGAGCGTCGCCTCGGCCAGCCAGATCGACGCCACCCAGGCGGACCTGACCGTGCTGCTCGAGCAGCGCCACGGCACCAACGGCACCAACGACGACTTCTCGATCACCAGCCAGGCCCAGCTGCTCTCGACGTTCTCGTCGATCACCGGGCTGCTCACGGTGCTGCTCGGGGGCATCGCCTCGATCAGCCTCGTGGTGGGCGGAATCGGGATCATGAACATCATGCTGGTCTCGGTGCGCGAGCGCACGCGCGAGATCGGCATCCGCAAGGCCATCGGCGCGCGGAGCAGCGACATCTTGTTCCAGTTCCTCGTCGAGGCGCTGGTCCTCTCCCTGCTGGGCGGCCTGATCGGCATCGTGGTCGGCGTCGTCGCGAGCCTGGTCATCGGCCAGATCGCCGGCTGGGGATTCATCTTCAACCCGTTCACCGTCGTCGTCGCCGTGGGGTTCTCCCTCGTCGTCGGCGTCGTCTTCGGCGTCTGGCCCGCCCGTGCGGCGGCCCGGCTCGACCCGATCGCCTCCCTGCGCTACGAGTAGCGCCCAGACCCGCCCGAATAGGAGAACGCTCCCGTGACCTACGACCCCAACCAGCCGCAGCCGAGTCCCTTCCCGGCGCCCGAGCCCGGACCGGTGGCCGGGCAGCCCGCGGCGTACCCGGGCCAGCCCCCAGCTCCCGCGCCTGGCCAGCCGGCGTACGCGTCGCCGGGCCAGCCGGCCTATGCGTCGCCGGGTCAGCCGGGTCCCCGGCCCCAGCCGGCCGTGCCCTCGTTCATCCCGCCGTCGGTCGCCTCCGCGGTCGCCAACCCAAAGCGGAGCGGTGCGTCGGCCGGCACCATCGCGTTCGTCGCGGCGGTGGTGATCGCCGGGGCGGGCCTGGGCTTCGCCGGCGGGCGCCTCACGGCACCCGCAGCTGCCACGCCACGCGGCCAGTTCGCCGGCAACTTCGCTGGCGGGGGCTTCACCCCCAACGCGAGCGGGAACCCGGGCCGGGGCGGCTTCGGCGGCGCCTTCGGGGGGACCATCTCGCTCGACGGGCAGGTCACCGCGGTCGCGAACGGGACGATCACGATCCAGACCGCGAACGGCCAGAGCGTGACGCTCCAGGTGCCGAGCACCGCGACCTACCACGCCCAGGCTCCGGCCAGCGCGAGCGACGTGACGGTGGGCTCGAGGATCCAGGTCAGCGCCAGCCGCGCGGGCGGGCGACCGGAGGCGTCCGGCCAGCCGGCGGCGAGCGGCCAGCCTGGTCAGGGCGGAGCCTTCGGCTTCACCGTCAACGACATCACCGTGCTCGGCAAGTAGGGCGGCGCCGGCTCGTGACCGGCTGATGCCGCCAGTTCCACAGGAGCGCCCCCGCATGTCCTCGCAGCCCTTCCCGCCGACCCCGCCCACCCCGCTCCTGCGCGGCCCCGATGGCAACGGTGGAGCGTTCGGCGGCGAGAACGGCGGCGAGGGCGTCGGGCGCGCCAGCTTCGGCGGACCCGCGATCAAGGGCACCGTCGAATCGGTCAGCGGCAACCCGGCGACCGTCGGGCTCGCCGACGGCGCGACCGTGAGCGTCGGCCCCGGCCCGTCCACGGCCTACCATCAGCAGACGTCCGGCGGCCAGGCCGACCTCGCCGCCGGCAAGACCGTCATCCTGCGGGTCAGCCGACGCGTCGGCTCCGACGACCGGCAGGGTGGTGGCACTCTTGGCACGGCCACCGACGAGACGGTGGTGCCCTGACGGAAGCTTCGAGGCTCGGTATGCACCTGCTCCTGGTCGAGGATGACGATCGGCTCGCCCGCGCCCTCACGCGCCTGCTCGAGGAGGACCGCCACGTCGTGGAGCACGCTCCGGACGGACGGACCGGCCTCGAGCTGGCCACCGGCGTGGGCGGGCTGGACTGCGTGATCCTCGACATCGGGCTGCCCGACATGTCGGGCCTCGACGTGGCGCGCCGCATCCGGTCCGCGGGGGTGGACGTGTCGATCCTGATGCTCACCGCCCGCGACACCGTGAACGACCGGGTGGTGGGCCTCGACGCAGGTGCCGACGACTACGTCGTCAAGCCGTTCGCGTACCAGGAGGTCTCGGCGCGCCTGCGGGCGCTCGCGCGCCGGGCCGAGCCCGGGCCGAGGCGGCCGGAGCCGAAGCTCTCGGCGGGTGCGATCAAGCTCGACGAGGCGGCCCGGCGGGTGACCGTCAACGGGCGGAGCGTGGACCTCTCGCCGCGCGAGTTCTCGCTGCTCGAGGCGCTGCTGCGCCACCCGGGCCAGGTGCTCACGCGCGACCAGCTGCTCGACCACGCGTGGCCGTTCAGCGTGGCCGTGACGCCCAACGCCGTGGACGCGTACGTGCACTACCTGCGCACGAAGCTGGCCGAGGCGGGCGGGCAGATCGAGACGGTCCGCGGCGTCGGGTACCGGCTGGGCGACGGGACGGACGGCTGATGGGCGACGGGGTCGGCATCGACCCGCACGACGACGGGGCCGAGCAGGCTGAGCTGGCGGGCGAGGCCCGGCTGCTCCGCCGGACCCGCTGGAGACTCGTCCTGTGGAGCGGCGTGTCCACGCTCGCGCTGCTGCTGATGCTGGGCGGCGCGCTCTACGCGGCGGTCCAGAACCGCCTCGTCACCGCGTCGGTCGACCAGCTCCGCGCGACGGTCACCCCGGTGGTCAACTCCCTCTCGGGGACCGACGCCGACCACGGCGCCGGCACCGGCGCGCCGGGGAGCTTCGGGCTCCAGCCCGGACGGGGCAGCATCTGGCTCTACGCCTTCGACGAGAGCGGCCAGCAGGTGCCGCTCAACCGGCGCCTGGGCGTGCCGCTCGCGGGCATGCCCGAGCCGGTCAGCCTGGCCGCGGCGCGGACGGCGCCCGACGGCACCGACGTGCGCGAGGTGACGCTCACCATCGGCAGCACCACCATGCCGGCGCGGCTGCTGACCCAGCGTTTCGTCTACGTGCAGGACGGGCAGACGTACTTCCTGCAGGCCATCCAGGACCGCACGGTCGAGGTCCAGACGCTCGACACGCTGCTCACCGTGCTCCTCGTCGGTGGCGGGATCGTCATGATCGTGTCGGTGCTGTTCGGCTATGTCTACGCGAGCCGAGCCATGGTGCCCATCCGGGTCTCGCTCCAGGCGCAGCGCGACGCCCTGCGACGCCAGCGCGAGTTCGCGGCTGACGCATCGCACGAGCTGCGCACGCCGCTGACGGTCATCCGCTCCTCGGTGGAGCACCTGACCCGCCACCAGGACAAGCGGGTGGGGGAGCAGCGCGAGGCGCTCGAGGACATCGAGGCCGAGGTGGCGAACCTCACCTCGCTCGTGGACGACCTGCTGCTGCTCGCGCGCTCCGACTCCGGCGCGGTCGCGCTCGAGCGGATGCCGCTCGACATGGGTGACGTCGCGTTCGAGGCGGCGGGCGCGCTCGGGCGGATGGCCGAGGACCGTGGGGTGCACGTGGAGGTGGACCCCGAGCCGGCGATGCTCGAGGGCGACCCGGCGCGGCTCCGCCAGTTGGTGACGATCCTCGTGGACAATGCGATCCGGCACTCGCCGCGCGACGGGCGGGTGCGCGTGGTCGTGCGGTCGGCGGCGGGCACCGCGTCGGTCGAGGTGACCGACGAGGGGCCGGGCCTGCGCGAGGAGGACATGCCGCACGTGTTCGACCGGTTCTGGCGGGCGCCGGGCGCGCCGTCGGGCGGGACGGGGCTGGGGCTGGCGATCGCGCGCTGGATCGTGGACCGCCACGGCGGGCGGATCGGCGTGGCCAACCGGCCTGAGGGCGGGGCGGCGTTCCGCGTGGAGCTGCCGAGCGACGGCCCTGCCGATGCGCCCGCGACCCGCAGCGACGTAACGCCCCCGCCGATGCTGCTGGGCTAGGCGAGCCGGGCCGCGCGCGGCCGATCGAATTCGCTCATCTACGGGTGAGGGCGGTATTCGCGACCGATCGCGGCTCCGACGGGGCCAAGAGAGCCTCGTCTACCGGCTGCACCCGTACGTGATCGTGATTCGGCCGCCGGGCGGGCTCGGGGGGCCTCGATTACCGCTGCCACCCGTAGATGACACAAACGCGGGCGCGAGGTGGCCGCGGCCGGCGAGATGATGCACGGGGGCGCGAGGCGGCCGCGGCCGGCGGGACGCTGCACGGGGGCGCGAGGCGGCCGCTGCCGGCGGGACGCTGCACGGGGGCGCGAGGCGGCCGCGGCCGGCGGGACGCTGCACGGGGCGCGAGGCGGCCGCTGCCGGCGAGATGATGCACGGGGGCGCGAGGCGGCCGCTGCCGGCGGGACGCTGCACGGCGGCCTGCGGCGCGCCGCTCGCCCGGAGCCCGGGGCCGGCCAGCGGACCCGTGGAGCGCGGCCGCGGCGGACGCTGCGTGCTACAGTTCGGGCGTCCTGAGGTCCGGTCCTGTGAGGCCGGCATGCCGGTCCCGAGAGGCCGGGTAGGAGGCCTGATGCACCTGCGCTTGCCCGCAGCCGGCGCCCTCGCGCGCCGCACCGCCGGGAACTGAGTGACGCTCCCACCGAACCCCGTCCACCCGCCGTTGCCGCGTGCCGACGCGATCGTCGACCCCCGCGTCGGCGACGCGGGCCCCGCGCTGCTCGCGCTCGAGGACGGGGCCGTGTTCCCCGGCATCGCCTTCGGCGCCCCGCTCGCCGCGGGAGGCGACCTCGTGGTGAACACGAGCCAGACCGGGTACCAGGAGATCGCGACCGACCC
>JAJYMP010000382.1 GCA_021786915.1 Chloroflexota bacterium | reverse complement strand
GACAAGGACTCCCGGGAGCAGTTCGAGATCCGCACCCACAAGCGGCTCATCGACATCCTGGACCCCTCGTCCAAGACGGTGGACGCCCTGATGCGGCTCTCGCTTGCGGCGGGTGTCGACATCGAAATCAAGATGTAGGGCGGCCCAGATGAGCATTGGTCTGATCGGCCGCAAGGTCGGCATGACGCAGATCTTCCAGCCGGACGGCACGATGGTCGCCGTCTCCGTGGTGGAAGTGACACCCAATACCGTGACCCGGCTCCGCACCCCCGATCGCGACGGCTACACCGCCGTGCAGATCGGGGCGGGCGAGCGCCGGAAGCTGACCAAGCCGCTCGCCGGCCAGCTCCGTGACCTGCCGCGGGTGCGCAATATCCGCGAGTTCCGGCTGGAGAACGTGGACGGCTACACCGTGGGCCAGCAGCTGACCGTGGCGGACATCTTCGCCGAGGGCGAGCTGGTGGACGTCACGGGCGTGTCGAAGGGGCAGGGCTTCGCGGGCACCGTGAAGCGCCACAACTTCTCGCGCGGCCCGAAGACCCACGGTTCCGACAACTACCGCAAGCCGGGCTCCATCGGCCCCGGCACTACCCCCGGTCGCGTGTACAAGGGCCTCCGCATGGGCGGCCACATGGGCAGCGAGCGGGTCACGATGAAGAAGCTGCGCGTGGTCCGCGTGGACGCCGAGCGGAACCTGATCCTGGTCAAGGGGTCGGTGCCGGGCGCCCCGGGTGCGCTCACCTTCGTCCGGAAGGCCTGACCGATGCCGCAGACCACCCTCTTCGACCGAACCGGCGCGACCGTCGGCAGCGTCGACCTCGCCGACGCGCTGTTCGCAGCGCCGGTCAACGAGGCCGTGCTCCACCAGGCAGTCGTCGCCCAGCTCGCCGGGCGCCGGCTCGGCACCAGCGACACCAAGACCCGCGGCGAGGTCCGCGGCGGCGGCAAGAAGCCGTACCGCCAGAAGGGCACCGGCCGCGCCCGCCAGGGCTCGCGCACCGCCCCGCACTACAAGGGCGGCGGCGTCGTGTTCGGCCCGCACCCGCGCTCGTACGACCAGAAGCTGCCCAAGAAGATGCGCCGCCTGGCGCTCCGCTCGGCGCTGTCCGCCAAGTTCACCGACGACGCGATCCGCGTGGTGGACAAGTTCGGCATGGCGGATGAGCCCAAGACCAAGGCGTTCGCCGGCGTCCTCGCCGCCCTCGGCGCGGGCGACGGCCATGGCCGTCGCGTCCTCGTCGTGGCGCCCGCCAAGGACGAGCCGCTCCTGCGGTCGGCCGCGAACCTGCCCTCGGTCACGATCATCCTCGCCGACTCGCTCAACGTGGTGGACCTGCTCAACGCGGACGCCGTGCTGATCGAGCAGCCGGCCCTCGCCCGCATCGAGGAGGTGTACGCGTGAGCGCGCTGACCGCCGCCGACATCATCCTGCGCCCCGTGATCTCGGAGAAGTCGATCGACGAGTCCGGACGCGGGAAGTACACCTTCGCTGTCCACCAGGACGCGAACAAGATCCAGATCAAAGCCGCCATCGAGGAGCTCTACAAGAAGGAGAAGGTCACGGTCGTGGCCGTGAACGTTCTGTCCTCGAAGGCCAAGGAGAAGCGCCGCGGGACCAAGCGCGGCCGCGTCACCGGTCACACCTCCGCCTGGCGGAAGGCCATCGTGACGCTCGCCCCCGGCCAGAAGATCGAATTCTTCGAGGGGGTGTAGCAATGCCGCTCCGAAGCTACAAGGCAACCTCGGCCGGCCGCCGGTGGATGACTCGCTCGACGTTCGAGGAGATCACCACCGACAAGCCGCACAAGCCGCTCCTCGAGCCGCAGAAGCGGATTGACGGCCGGAACAACCAGGGCCGGATGACCGTGCGCCATCGCGGCGGCGGCGAGAAGACCCACTACCGCCGGATCGACTTCAAGCGCGACAAGTTCGGCGTGCCCGCCCGTCTCGCGACGATCGAGTACGACCCGAACCGCTCGGCGCGGATCGGCCTGCTCCATTACCGCGACGGCGAGAAGCGCTACATGCTCCTCCCGCACGGGCTCAAGGTCGGCGACACCGTCGTGTCGGGGCCGGAGGCCGAGGCGCGCCTGGGCAATGCCCTGCCGCTGGCCAACATCCCGCTCGGCACCACCGTCCACAACGTCGAGCTCGTCGCCGGCAAGGGCGGCCAGATCGTCCGGTCCGCCGGCACGTCGGCCCAGCTCCTGGCCAAGGAGGGCGACTTCGCCACCCTGCGCCTGCCCTCGGGCGAGATGCGCCGCGTCCCGCTCAAGTGCATCGCGACGATCGGCCAGGTCAGCAACCTCGACCATGAGAACCAGAGCCTCGGCAAGGCCGGGCGCGCCCGCCACATGGGCCTGCGTCCGGAGGTCCGCGGCGTGGCGATGACCCCGCGCGACCACCCCCACGGTGGTGGCGAGGGGAAGAGCCCGACCGGCATGCCGCCCAAGACCCCGTGGGGCAAGCCGGCAATGGGCTACCGCACTCGGCGCGGCAAGGCGACCAGTCGCCTCATCGTCCGCAGCCGACACCGCAAGTCGTAAGAGGAGCCAGAGATGTCGCGATCGGTCAAGAAGGGACCGTTCGTCCAGCCCCGGCTTCTCGCCCGGGTGCAGGACATGAACAAGCGGAGCGAGCGGAAGGTCCTCAAGACCTGGTCGCGCGCGTCCGTGATCTTCCCCGACTTCATCGGCCACACGATTGCCGTCTACAACGGCAAGAAGCACGTGCCGGTGTACGTCACTGAGAACATGGTCGGCCACCGACTCGGCGAGTTCGCGCCCACCCGCACGTATCGCGGGCACGGCAAGACCGCCGACCGGGCCGGCGGACTGCGGTAGGGAGCGAGCACGATGCGCGTTTCTGCAACCGCCAAGTACCTGCGGGGCTCCACGCGGAAGGCCCGCCTCGTCACCGAGGCGATCAAGGGCAAGCCGGTGGAGGAGGCCGCCGCACTCCTGCGGTTCATGCCGCAGGCTGCTGCGAAGGACGTCGCGCGCGTTCTCAAGAGCGCGACGGCCAACGCCGAGAACAACCTGTCGCTGTCGGCCGACGAGCTGATCGTCGCCGACGCGATTGCGAACGAGGGCCCGACGATCAAGCGGTGGCGCCCACGGGCCCAGGGTCGGGCGTTCCCGATCCACAAGCCCATGACGCACATCACGGTCGTCGTCGCCGACCGGGAGGCCTAGGCATGGGACACAAGGTCCATCCGTATGGCTACCGCCTGGGCTACACCCGCACGTGGACGGCCAAGTGGTACGCCGACAAGGACTACACCGACCTCCTCAAGGAGGACATCTCGATCCGCAAGCTCCTTGACGGGCGCCTCGCGAACGCGAGCGTGAGCGGCGTGGAGATCGAGCGCGGCATCAACCACGTGACGGTCGCGATCCACACCGCCAAGCCGGGCATCGTGATCGGTCGGGGCGGCCAGAACGTCGAGGTCCTGCGCAAGGAGATCGGCGAGCTGACCAAGCGGAAGGTCAAGCTGGAGATCAAGGAGATCCGCCAGCCCGAGCTCGACGCGTACCTCGTGGCGCTCAACATCGCGCAGCAGCTGACCCGCCGCGTCGCCTACAAGAAGGCGATGAAGCAGTCGGTGCAGCGGTCGATGAAGGCCGGCGCCAAGGGCGTCAAGATCGCGCTCGCCGGCCGCCTCGGCGGCTCCGAGATGGGCCGCCGCGAGTGGGACCGCGAGGGTCGCATCCCGCTCGGCACCCTGCGCGCGGACATCAGCTACGGCCAGGTCCACGCCCACACGACCTACGGGCGCATCGGCGTCAAGGTCTGGATCTACAAGGGCGAGATCCCGGTCGAGCGTCGGCGCCGCGAGGCTGCCGCCGCCACCGCAAGTGCCGCGGCCGCTGCCGCGCAGGGGGGCTGAGCCATGCTGATGCCCCGGCGCGTCAAGCACCGCAAGGTGATGCGCGGCCGAATGTCCGGGTCCACCAAGGGCGGCGCGACCGTCGCCTTCGGCGAGTACGGCCTGGCGACCCTCGAGCCGGCGTGGATCACCGCCCGCCAGATCGAGGCCGCCCGCCGAGCCATGACCCGCTCGGTCAAGCGAGGCGGCAAGATCTGGATCCGGGTCTTCCCGGACAAGCCCGCCACCAAGAAGCCTGCTGAGACCCGGATGGGTTCCGGCAAGGGCGCGCCCGACCACTGGGTCGCGGTCGTCCGCCCCGGCCGGATCCTCTTCGAGATGGCCGGCGTCGAGCGCGAGGCGGCCGTCGAGGCCATGCGCCTCGCGGCCCACAAGCTCCCGGTGGCGACCAAGGTCGTCGTCCGCGAGGTTGCGAAGGAGGTCACCGATGGAGATCGGTGAGATCCGGAAGCTCACGGATCGCGAGCTGGACGACCGGCTGAAGGAAGCGAAGCAGGACCTGTGGCAGGCGCGCTTCGCCCTTTCGACCCGCCAACTGAAGGATTACAGCCAGATCCCGGCGACTCGGCGAACGATCGCCCGGATCCTCACCGTCCAGCGCGAGCGTGCCACAACGCCGACGCGCGGGGCGGAGTAGGAGCGTCGGGATGACCACCGCAGGAGCCACCAACCCCGTGAAGGGCCAGCGCAAGACGAAGGTCGGGCGCGTCGTCAGCGACAAGATGGACAAGACGATCGTCGTGTCCGTCGAGCGCCTGACGCGCCACCCGCTCTACAAGCGCGTCATGAAGGCCTCGACCAAGTTCGCCGCTCACGACGAGCTGAACGAGGCCAAGATCGGCGACGCCGTCCTCATCGAGGAGTCGCGGCCGCTGTCCGCGACCAAGCGCTGGCGCCTCGTCTCCGTGCTCTCGCGCGCGGGCGAGGAGCGTGCCGCCGAGACGATCCCGGCCGAGGACGCCGAAACCGCCGAGGCGATCCACGGCGCCGCCCACCCCGGCAGGCATGCCGAGGGTGAGGAGGGGCAGGCGTGATCCAGGTCGCAACCCGGCTGCGCGTCGCCGACAACACCGGCGCCCGCACGATCGAGTGCATTCGGATCATGGGCCGCTCGCGGAAGACCAGCGCCGGCATCGGCGACGTGATCATCGCGAGCGTCAAGTCCGCGATCCCCAACGCGCCGGTCAAGAAGGGCGACGTCGTCCGCGCCGTGATCGTCCGGACGTCCAAGGAGTTCGGCCGCCCCGACGGGAGCTACATCCGCTTCGACGAGAACGCGGCCGTGCTCATCAACAACCAGGGCAACCCGCGCGGCACCCGGATCTTCGGTCCGGTGGCGCGTGAGCTGCGGGACCGCAACTACATGAAGATCGTCTCCCTCGCCCCGGAGGTGCTCTGATGGCCGCCACACGGTCCATCGAGCACCAGACCAAGGTGCCCGAGATCCGCAAGGGCGACACGGTCGTCGTGCTGTCCGGCAAGGACGCCGGCAAGCGCGGCAAGGTGGACCAGGTGATCCGCCAGGACCCCTCGCCGTCCGCCCTCCGCTCCGGCTACCGCCGGACGTCGCTTCGCGGCGGCGTCGCCGTGGTGGTCGAGGGCCTCAACATCGCCCGCAAGCACACCAAGCCGCGCCAGCGGAACACCGGCAGCACGATCGGTGGCGGCGTGCCGAGCATCGATCCGGGCGGCATCCTCGACCACGCGATGCCGATCCCGGTCAGCCGGGTCATGGTGGTCTGCGG
>JAJYMP010000053.1 GCA_021786915.1 Chloroflexota bacterium | reverse complement strand
CGGGACCGCGCCGTCCGCCGGCGATCAGCAGGGGTTCCTCCACGATAATCGCGTTGGGCCCGAGCCCGGCGATCGTAGCCGCATCGCCCGCATCGTCGGCGTCGGCTGCCCCGGTGCCCGGCGCATCGGCGGCCCCGGGCGCATCGGCGGCCCCGGGCGCATCGGCCAACCCGGCGTCGTCGCCGGTGACGGGACCCTCGGCCGCACCCGGCGCGTCGGCCGCACCCGGCGCGTCGGCCGTCCCCGGCCGCCCCACGCCCGTGACCATCGCCGATCTCGCCACCGTCGAGCTCGTCGGCGTCCCCACCACCGGCTACGCGCGCCTGGACGGCCAGCCCGCGCTGTCGATCTCGGTCAGCAAGACCTCAGCCGCGAACACGGTCACCGTCGCCCAGGCCGTCACGGCCAAGCTCGACGAGATCGCCGCGCAGCACCCCGACCAGATCTCGGTCACGGTGGTCAACAACCTGTCGACGTTCATCACGCAGTCCACCGACGGCCTGCTCCACGAGGGCGCCACCGGCGCGATCTTCGCGGTCCTGACGATCTTCCTGTTCCTGTTCAGCCTGCGCTCGACGCTGGTGGCCGCGGTGAGCATCCCGCTCTCGCTGCTCACGGCGCTCGTGATCATGCAGCTCACCGGCGTCACGCTCAACATCATGACCCTCGGCGGCCTGGCCGTCGCCGTCGGCCGAGTCGTCGACGACGCGATCGTCGTGCTCGAGAACATCTACCGCCACCGCGCCAAGGGCGAGGGGAGGCTGACCGCCTCGATCAACGGCCCGCGCGAGGTCGCCGGCGCGATCACCGCCGCCACCGTGACCACCGTGGGCGTGTTCCTGCCGCTCGGCTTCGTCGGCGGCCTGGTGAGCCAGTTCTTCCTGCCGTTCGCGCTGACGGTCACCTTCGCGCTCGTCGCCTCGCTGGTCTGTGCACTCACCGTGGTGCCGGTTCTGGCCTTCCTGCTCGTCCGCAAGGTTCCGGCCAACGTGGATGAGGACGGCGAGCCCCGCAACTCGCTCTGGATCCGCGCCTACACGCCCGCGATCCGGGGGGCGCTTCGCAACCGCTGGACCAAGCTGGGCGTGGTGGGCGTCTCGGCGGCGCTGTTCCTCCTGACCGCCGTGATCGCCCCCATGCTGCCCACCGCGTTCATCAACGCGGGCGGCGAGAAGCTGCTCCAGGCGACCGTCGCGCCGCCGTCGGGCACGAGCTCCCAGGCCGTGCTCGACCGCGCGACGCAGGCCGAGGCGCTGCTGCTCAAGGACCCCATCGTCAGGGACGTGGCGACGTCGATCCCGGGCGAGAGCGACACCGGGTTCCAGACGGTCGTCGCGGCCCAGAGCGGGCTGCCCGCGAACAGCGCCCGGATGACCATCCGGCTCGACCCGTCGGCCGACCTCAACGTCGAGGCGAAGCGCCTGTCCGATGAGCTGGCGCCGATCAAGACCGACGGCTGGGACGTGGCGGTGGCGCAGTCCGCGGGCTTCACGTCGAACAACCTCACGGTCGTGATCTCGGGCGAGGACCCCGCCAGAGTGGCCGCGGCCAACGATGCCGTGCTCAAGGCGCTCGCCGGCGACAAGGACCTCCTCAACCTCAAGAGCGACCTCTCCAAGGGCACGCCCGAGATCGAGGTGGTCCCCGACCCGAACAAGTCGATCGCCCTGGGCATGACCACCGCGCAGGTGGCCCAGGCGGTGCGGGCGATGCTCGTCCCCTCGACCGCGACGACGATCACCCTGCCCGGCAGCTCGGGCGTGACGCCGGTGGTGGTCCGCGTGGACCCGGCGGCGGTCGCGTCGGTCAAGGACCTCCAGGGAATCCTGGTAGGGACCGTCGTGCAGCGTCCGCTGGGCGAGATCGCGACCGTCGAGCAGGTCAACGCGCAGGGGACGATCACCCGCGTGGACCAGGCGCCGGCCGCGACCGTCTCGGCCGAGATCACCAGCGTGGACACGGGCAAGGTGAGCCAGGACGTCCAGGCCCGGATCGACGCGCTCAGGGCGGACGGCACGATCCCGGCGTCAGTCAACGTGAAACTGGCCGGGGTGACGCAGGAGCAGACGTCCGCGTTCTCCGGCCTGTACGTGTCGATGGGCGTCGCGGTCCTGGTCGTCTACCTCGCGATGGTGCTCACGTTCAACTCCCTGATCACGCCGTTCATCATCCTGTTCAGCCTCCCGCTCGCGACGATCGGCGCGTTCCCCGCGCTGCTGGTCACGGGCCGGCCGCTGGGCGTCAGCGCGCTGATCGGATTCCTGATGCTGATCGGCATCGTGGTCACCAATGCGATCGTGCTCCTCGACTTGGTCGAGCGGCTCCGGGCGCAGGGCATGTCGACGAACGAAGCGCTGATCGAGGGGGGCCGGACGCGGGTTCGGCCGATCCTGATGACCGCCATCGCGACGATCCTCGCGCTGATCCCGCTTGCTGCGGGGTTCAACCAGGGGTCGATCATCGCCGCGGAGCTGGGCACGGTCGTGATCGGCGGGCTGTTCAGCTCGACGTTCCTGACGCTGCTCGTGGTGCCGGTCGTGTACTCGCTCGTCGACGGGGTCCGCTCGCGCTTCACGCACGGTGAGAGCGAGGCCGGGCTCGTCGGCGAGGCGGAGCCCGCGGGCGTCTAGCGCCCCGTTCCTGGAGTCGCCCGCCGGTCGCCGCCCGGGACCCCCGACGCGACTCAGCCAGCGATGGGACCAGCGGATCGGGACGCTAGACCCAGGCGGGCCGCCCGGCGTGGTGCGCCGGCCCGCATGGCGTGCCGTGCGCGAGCCCGCTTCGGCAAGCCGTGGCACGCTTGGGCCGCACGCGACCTTCCTGCCCGCGGCGCGCCTCAAGGAGGAACCCATGGCGATCACCCGATACGCCGAGACGAGCTGGACCGGCGACCTGATCCACGGCAGCGGCACGATCGACTACGTCTCGTCAGGAGCATTCAGCCGCCAGCCCGTCAGCTGGGCGTCGCGAACCGAGGACCACAACGGGAAGACGAGCCCCGAGGAGCTGGTCGCCGCCGCTCACGCCTCGTGCTTCTCCATGGCGTTCTCGAACGGCCTGGCGAAGAACGGCACGCCGGCGGACAGGCTGAGCGTCCGGGCCACGGTGACCTTCGATCGGGCCGACGGCGGCTGGAAGATCACCAAGAGCGAGCTCACGGTCCGTGGCCAGGTGCCGGGACTCGACCAGGCCAAGTTCGCCGAGCTGGCCGAAGCCGCCAAGGAGGGCTGCCCGATCTCGGGCGCCCTCAAGGGCAACGTCGCGCTGTCCGTGGAGGCGACGCTGGCCTGACACCGTCCCGGCTCTCCGCGATCCTCTGGAGCCCCGGTCCCGCCGGGGCTCCTTCGCGCCGGGCCCGCCGCGGCCGGGGTCCCGCGATCGGCCACGACCTACCCGATCGCCAGCAGCCGCCTCGGGTTCGCAATTGTCATCTGGTCGATGTCGGTCTGGCCGACCCCCCGCTCTCGCAGCCGCGGCAGGAAGGTCGTCTGGAGGTACGTGTACCCGTTCCCCTCGTACCGGCGCAGCTGGCTGTTGTGGCACACGTCCTGGCTGAGCAGGATCCGATCGGCGTAGCCGCGAGCGAGCAGCTCGAGCAGCAGGTCCACCACCCGGGCCTCGCCGTGCTTCTCGGTGGGCTCGAAGGCCATGCCCAGGAAGTCGAACTCGATCGAGACGCCGCGCTCGAGGAGCCCCAGGTAGTGCTCGAGCCGCGGGTAGGAGTCCGCGTGCCCGATGACGATCCGTCCCGGATCCGCCCCCTCCTCCTCGAGGATCGCGACCTGCAGCGCGCCCACCGCGGACTGCGCGGCGTGGGTCGAGATGGCCAGCCCCGTCCGCCGCGACGCCCGCGCCACGGCCCGGAACACGCGCTCCTCGGCCGGCGAGACCCACGGCTTGTCCGTGCCGATCTCGCCCAGGACGCCGATGCGGATGCCGGTGTCCCCCACCCCGGCCGTCGCCTCGCCCACCAGCTCCTCGGCCAGCTCGTCGGTCATCCGCCGGTCGATCCGAGCCTCGGCCGGGTAGTAGGGGTTCCGGTACCAGCCGCCGCCCATCACGATGTTCAGGCCGCTCTGGCGCGCCAGGCCGGCCAGCCATGCGGGATCCCGCCCGACGCCCGGCAGCGTGAGGTCGCACAGCGAGGCCCCGCCGGCCTCGCGGAACAGCCGCAGCTCGTCGAGGATGACCGGCTCGTCGCGGGTCAGCTCCCAGTAGTCGTACCGGCCCGGGATCTGCCACAGCGCGATCTGCGTGTGCTCGTGGGGGAGGGTGAACCCGAGGGCCGACGGGTCCACGGGGCCGAGGACGGTCATGACGTGGGGCATACACCGATCGTAGACCCATCCCGGGGGCCGCTCATGCCCTGCGCCACGACGCGGTACGCTCGGCGGCACTAGCAAGGAAGGAGTGCCCGATGCGCGAGCAGCCCGGTGAGCCCCTCCGGGGCGACGTGATCGACGGCGGCAGGGTCCGCGCCTACGGCTGGGAGTGGTCCGACATCGGCGGCTCCCGCGGCCACTCGCGGCTCCCGTGGTTCGGGATCTTCCTGGTGGTGTTCGGCGCCCTGCTGCTGCTCCAGCAGGCGTTCCCCGCGCTCGAGGCCGCGGGCTCGCTGCTGTTCCTCGCGGTCGGCGTCGCGTTCCTCGTCTCGTGGCTCGTCAACCGCGGGATGGGCTCGCTGTACCTGGGCGCGATCATCACGGCGCTGGCCGCCCCAGGCCTGCTCGAGGCGACGAACATCGTCAAGGGGTCGGGCGTGGGGACGCTGTGCCTCGGCGTGGCATTCCTGTTCATCGCCCTGGTCCGGGCAGCGAGCCGCGCCGGCTGGGGCTGGCAGGCGGGCCTGGGCGCGATCCTCGTGCTGATCGGCGCGTCGACCATCGCGCTGCCCAACTTCAGCGAGCTGGTGTGGCCGCTGCTGATCGTGGTCCTGGGCGTGCTGCTCCTGGTGCGGTCCTCGAGCGGGCGTCGGAGCTGGTAGCCCCTATTCCAGGGCCGCGACCGCCTCGTCGAGGGCGTCGCGGAGCCCGTCGGCAACCCGGACGAGCTCGTCCTCGGTGATCACGAACGGCGGGCCCAGCAGGACGATGTCCCCGTCCACGCCGTTCGCGTTGCCGCTGCCCGAGTAGAGCAGCAGCCCCCGCTCGCGCGCGATCCGCACCACGCTCTCGATGAGCCGCGCCGACCTCGGGTAGGGCGCCTTCGTCGCCGGATCCCGAACGAGCTCCACGCCGACCATCAGGCCCCGGCCCCGGATGTCCCCGACCGCCGGGTGGTCACCGAGCCGCTCGCGCAACAGCGCCTGGAGCTTCGCGCCCTTGAGCAGCGACGCCCCGACGAGCGACTCCGCCTCGAGGATCCGCAGGACCTCGCCCGCCACTGCGGCCCCGGTCGGCTGGTGCGAGTACGTGAACCCGTGGGTGAAGCCGGCGCCCGAGCGGATGGTCGCGTACACCTCGCCCGATGCCGCCGCGAAGCCGAACGGGAAGTAGCCGCTGGTCGCGCCCTTCGCGGCCACGAGGATGTCCGGCCGCACGCCCCAGTGGTCCACGCCGAACCAGGCGCCGGTGCGCCCGAAGCCGGTCATGACCTCGTCCGCGATCAGCAGCACGCCGTGGCGCCGGCAGACCTCCGCGATCGCCGGCC
>JAJYMP010000553.1 GCA_021786915.1 Chloroflexota bacterium | reverse complement strand
AGTTGTGTTTTCGACGTGCAGCGCTACCGTTCCCTCAGGGCCCTCCACATGAGGCACAGTAACCAGGGCTTCCACGTTGGCGTTCCCGCCCGTGGATCGGCATCGTGGACGTCTGAGTGCTGTGCAACACGGGCATCTCTAGCGTGGAGGTCACGGAGATGCGTCTGGATTACGTGCGGCGTCTCGGTCCAGTGGCCAGTCTCGCGCTCTTGGCGGCTTTGGTCTTGCCCGGCGCAGCCTCGGTCAACGCGAGTACCTCAAAGAGTGGCACTACGCCACCGGCCGCCTGTCGCACGTCGGCGAGCGCGAGCGGCATTTCGTCGGCCATCGTGGTGTGCCCGCCGAACGTTCCGCTTCCTTCAACTCTACTGGGCCATCCGGTCCCATCCAAGATCCTCAACGCGCAGCAGCCAATGCCGGTAGGCCACGGCGGGCCCAGCGCGATTACGGACCCGACCGTGTACTACGAATGTGGTTGGGGCCAATACTGCTGGGCGACGGGCACGATGGGCATCGGGACCGTGGAGGTCTACTACTACTGCGAGAACCTGTCTGGATACGTCTGGAACTGCGCCACAGAGTTCAATGAGTGCGGTTGGTACTCTTGTCCCTTCGACACCGCCGCTTTCCCTCCGTCTTCCGACCAGGTGCTGTTCTCCATTCTGCAAGGTCCTGCAGTGGAAGTTACGGCGTGCGGGTGCCAGAATGACGAAGAGCAATGCCACTGGGTTGAATGACACGCGAAGAAGGCGCTAGCTAGGTAGGTCTCGAATCGTGCATGAGAACCTCGGTCCGAGCGGTGGCGCACGTGCACAGATACCATCCATGCTCAGGGTTGGATCCGCCCTTGGACCCGCCGCGGCAGACTGGATCCGCCGCCAGCGCGCCTTGGTCGAAGTCAGGGATGCTGTCGCATCGAGCCCGCTCGTGCGCGTGGTGGCGATAGCAGCCACGGCTGTCGCCAACGGTCTCGCCGTCGAGTGCCTGGCGCTCGAGATCCGGGAGCTCGGAGCAATCGCGTGGCTCCGGTTTCGACCGAGTGACAAAGAAGACACGTCTTTGAGGCCGGGCAACCCGGTGGTCGTGGTGGTCGACAACGCGGACACCTCGTACGACGCAGGCGCCATCATGTTGACCGGGCATCGGAGGGGCGGCGAGTTTGAGATCGTGTTCACACCGCGGCCGCCTGACGACGTAGGGGAGTTGCGACTCGGGGTAGGGCGATTCGTGGCTCCCCCATCGATGCCAGTTCCGGAGGCGACCCCGAAGTACAGCAGATCGATCAAAGGACCATGGACGTTCACGCTCACGATGGGCGTGGGCTCCGAACAGCGGTAGTCCCTGGCGATGCGAGCCGACGGATTGTGAGCTTCGAGGCTCCCCTGTTCCTCGCACTCCGCAGCCAGATGTAGTCAGGCTCGGCACTGTCCCGATCAGGCGGCCCAAAGCCGGGCGCGGGTCGGAGATCGGCGGCAGCTGGAGTCTCCAGCGGCGGCAAGGGTTGGCTGCGGCGCTCCAGCTCCGCCGTGATGACCGAAATCACAGAGGGCCCCGTTTCGGACCGAGGTAGGTGCACCGAAACGGGGTCCTTCCGGAGAGAGTCATCGGCCATGCCCAGCGACCGAAGGCGATCCGCCTTCCTGAGAGCGGTCATCGCCGGTGCGCTCATCGCACGGGAACGCGGAGTAGCTCGTCGGGGACGCCCGGCTCGGTCGACGCAGTCGTGAGCAGGCAGCTCGAACCGTCCGGTGCCCACGCCACCGGGAAGCCGGGGCCGCCGGAGTCTACCGGCACAGAGGCTCGTCATTCGCGTTCGGAGGGTCACCGCGAGCCCCGGCGCCTGTCCTTCGGGCAGGATCGCCACGTCGTCCAGGCTCGAACCCCAGACCGGATAGCCAGAGAGCAGGCCGCTCGGGACCAACGTTCGGGAGGGACTCCACAACACCGTCGTCCCGTCCGGTTCGCTGATGGCAAAGCCGACCGTCGGGGGCCCACCGCCAGACGCTCGCCGGGACCTGCACGGGGGTCACGTTGCCCGTGTCGAGGTCGAAGACAAGCACGCCCTCCGCGCCGTAGTCCGCGGCCGCGACGTAGCGGCTGTCGGGGCTGAACGCGATCCCGCCCTGGGCTGGTCGCGGAACGAGCGGAATACGGAGCCGTCCGGGTAGCGCAGCACATAGAGATAGCCCATGATCGGCCCGCCCGTGCTGGCCAGGACTGTCGGCGGCCATGAGAACCTCCCCATAGGCGGACACGATCCTCCCCGTGGGTGGCCAGAAGATCTCCCCACGGGCGGCCATGCTGCGGGTATGCCGGGCGCGGTGATCATGGGCGAGAGGCGCCCGTCGGCCCAGAACTGGAAGTCGTTTCCCTCCTAGGCGTGCGGCGGTGGCGCCGGGCGGAGGAGGGCCGCCCCCTGCCCGTTGGCGAGCACGCCGCCGTACGTGCCGGGCAGCGTTTCGACGAGCTGGCCCGTGATCGTCCAATCGCTGACCGTCCCGCTCGCCGCGTCGTTCGGCGTGGTCCGATAGACGAGCAGATGTGTTGCATCGAGCCAGCCGAAGTCGAAGCCCGGGAGGGAGGCGAGCTGGATCCCGGCCGGTGAGAACAGATCGACGCTACCCGTTCCCATCGTCTGGCCGAGCGCCTCGGCCGCCACGGCGCTGCCGTCGGGAGACCACGCCACCGCGCCGAAGGCGAAGGAGCGGGCCAGGACGGTGGTCCCGGGCGGGAGAGTGGCGCCAGCGGAGGTGGTGCCGGTCCCCGACGGGGAGGCGGTTGCGATCGAGGGCTGCGGTGTGCCGCCTGACGTCGAGACCACCGTGGGCGCCGGATTGCCGGGCGAGCCGGTGCACCCCGCGAGCAGTACCGCGAGGCCTCCGATCGTGACGACTTGCTGGCAGCGGCGGAGTGCGCTCTTCATGGCTGCTGGGGGTCGGGCCGGAACGGCGCCAGGGCAAATGAGGTCGGCTCGATCCCGGCGCAGGCGGACAGGTCGCGTTCAGCCGATAGTTGGAGCGGAAGGCCGCAGGGATCGCCGCTGATGGCAGAACCGTCGCTGTGGCTCCGCCGCCTGATGCCAACCGCCCAGGGTCTCCATGGAACCCAGCACGGTTCATTTCGTGGCCTTCGGGAAGCTTCAGCCCGGCAAACATGACGATCCGGGAGCAGGTCACGACGCTGGCGATCCCGGATCGTCATGAAGCCGCATGCCACCGCCCTGCGCCCCATCCAGCTGGAATTGGTCTAGCCTGGCGGCTATGAGTGGCCACGATGCATTCAGTTGCAGTCCCCGGCTGGTCCAGGGATGAATGAGGGCTCGCCGGCCGGAGGAAGGCCGAACCAGAGCATCACGCGCCCACATGACAGGTCGATCGAGGCGATTCTGCCCGACGCGCCCTGCGCAACGTCCATCTCGATGAGGAGCCGTCCACTCGGAGAGCGAGCTTCAACCGTCCATGGCATTGAGGGGAGCGCCCCAGAGATGCTGTCCCGACGGGTGCCCGGCGGCACGGTCACGATCACCCGGCCATTGACGCTCACCGAAACGGAAATCGTGGTTGCGTTTGACACGCCGAGCGGGTTGATCAAGGCCGCGCTCGGAGGAGGCGTTGACGAGACGGTGGTCGAAATTACCGTGCCGCCGCTGGTGCACCCAGCCGCCGCCAGAGCGACACACACTGCGACGGTTCGGACCTTCATCCCGTTCCCCTACCGCTGATGCCCTCGGCCGAAGGCACGGAGCACAGCGCCGGATTGATCATCAATCAGCACGCCAATGAAGTCCACAATGACCGACCCGTCGGAATGCAGTGGATCTTGGCCACCGGCGTAGATCACAATCCAGGCGTCGGAAGAAGGATCCGAGGCGGTGCGCTGGCCGCTGCCGTGAACCACAAGCGCCGGGGCATCGCTTCGACCGAGCCAAGTGCTAGCGATGGCCACCGCGCGGCTCGCGGTGATGAGCGCTCCACTCGACGACGTCGATTGGAGCGACAGCATCATGTCGGACTGGACGGACGGGGCAGCAATCTCGGCCTGCACGGACGCGACGGTAGGCGCGCCCATATCCACAGTCGAAACCGAGGCGCTGGGAGTCACGGCCGCCCTTGCGAGGCCCACGACCGAGAGGGTACCGACAAGCACTGCGAGTACAAAAGCCGGCAGGATCTTGTGCTTCATCATGATGTGCATTGCCAATCCCAGATGTCGAACGATCCCGAAGATCCCGACGCTCCATTATCCGGTTGTCCCATCGAATGAACGGTCCCATTGGCTGCGTTCCAAGTGCTGGAGCCATTCAGCCTTACTTGCGCGCTTCGGAATTTGGCGTGTATCGACGTGCCGCCCGGCGTTTGGTCTGCCGCGTCGTGTGTTTCGCCAAATATCTCCCAACGGGCTGGACGGTACGCTGTGTTGGAATTGAGACCCGCGTACGAGCTGCCGTTCACGTAGTAGTTGAAACGGCCAATCGAAGGATCGTACGTTATCATGTACGTGGTTGTCGTGCCGACAGGCATGCCAGACCAAAAATCCCAGCTGTTGTTGCCGAAGCCGTCGACGTGCTCGACGAAGATCTCGCGCGCAATGGAACCACCTGGATACTTGTGGTAGAGCCACCCCAGCTGACCCCACATCGTGCTGTAGTCATCGAGCATCACCGACATCAAGGGACCGAGCGAGTTGGCGCCGGTGTAGAGCGCGTCTTTCTCGTCCGTGAGCGCGGACACTCCGTTAGGATACGGGCTCGGAACCCCGAGCACACCAGCCTGCCAGGCTACGTTCGTATTGTGACCGCGGGTGATGCTGCAGGAATACGCAAACGTGACGCCTGTCGCAGGACCAAGAGTCACGAGGCACGTTAGGGCTATTGCAGTGACGGCCACCCTGAGGCGTCGGCGTTGGCCGACTGCAGGACGTGCAGCATTCATCATCCTAGGCACACCTCCCGTCGAAGATCGCGTCTGCCGTGCGCTAGGCGACTAGCGATGATCGCTGGACCCTGAGTGTCGCGCGAATTTCCTCATCGGCCCTCCGCTAGGGTGATCCAGTGTCACGCTGGTGATTGGACCGGAGCGAGGCCAGAGTAGAATGGACGTGTATGTCACGGCTCCCCGCCGGGCTTTCGGCTTTCTTCCCCTGCGGTCCGCTTGACCGAACAATCAAACGCGCGAACGCCAGGTCACAAGATCAGTGTGGCCCGTCGGCCCTACCCGGACGGGTAGGGCCGAGGTCGGAGATGGTCCTGGGTGGCCATATGTCAACGCGCGCATGACGGTTCGGAACCACCTCCTTCTGGCTCGGCCAGGACGGGGGCTCTCCCCCGCACGGATCAGGTGCCGCGGCGTGGGTCCCGTTTCGGCGCGGGCCGTCGTTGGCCCGTCCGGGGGCGCGGTGACGATGATCGTGCTGGCCTGGCGGTCGCTCCCGCGGCACCGAGCCGGGCTGTAGCCTGGCGGATGGCCAAGGGGGCGATGTCGCAGCCGAGCACCGTGGCACCCCGTTCACGAGCCCCGACCAGGAGTGCCCCACTGCCCACGAAGGGGTCGAGCACCACGTCACCCGGGCCGATGGCGGCCATGCGGGCCAGCTCGCGGCCGAGCGCGTCCGGCTTCTGCGTCGGATACCGTCCGGCGGTGCCCGGGCCGACCG
>JAJYMP010000277.1 GCA_021786915.1 Chloroflexota bacterium | reverse complement strand
TCGCGCCGGAACAGCGTGTTGGCAAGGGAGCAGTCGCCCCAGTAGACGCCGCCGCGGTGGAGGTCGACGAGGAGCAGGGCCATCGCGTCGAGCAGTCGGTCGCGATAGGTCGGCGTGACGCCGCGGAAGCGCATCAGCAGGCGCCGGTACTGCATCGAGTGGCGGAGGTACTCGGTGACGAGGATGGCGTCCTGGCGCTCGGGGCGCACCGCGAGGCCCACCGCACGCACGCTCGGCAGGCGGGCCTCCTCGAGTCGCCGCAGCACCTCGAACTCGCGCTCGGCCACCGCCTCGGGCAGTTCCTTGAGCGCGTACACGATGCCGCCGTGGACGAGGAACCGGACGAGGTGCCGCGACGGGCCGACGGGCAGCTCCTGGAAGCGGTGCCCGGTGTCCTCCCATGCGCTGAGCGGATGCTCCCAGGGCAGGTCGAGAAGGCCCGCGACCTCATCGCGCAGGCGCAGGCGCGGCAGGCTCATCCCCCGGCCGCCGTGCTGGTCCGTCCCGGGTGGCGCAGGCCGGTCAGACCCGCTTGCGCAGGTAGGCAGCGACACCCGGGTCGTAGCCCAGCGACTCGAACAGGCGGCGCGCGTCGGGGCGGTGGTGGCCTGCGGTGACCTCGAGCCAAGCCGCGCCCGCCGCCTTCGCCTGCTCCTCCGCCGCCTGCATGAGCAGCCGGCCGATACCGCGCTCGCGGACCCCCGCGTCGACCACCAGCGAGGTGACCCGGGCGAACCGGTCGTCCACCTCGAAGCGCGGCAGGACGAGGATCGTGACGAAGCCGACGACGTCGCCGGCGGCGTCGGCCACCAGCACCTGCGAGCCGAGCGCCCCGTACCGCTCCATGCGCGTCGCGAGGTCGGAGCCGCCGGCGGGGTAGCCCTCGTCGGTGAGCAGCGAGGCGAGGCGTTCGGCATCGTCCGGCGTCGCCGGGCGGACGGTCACGTTGGCGTCGTTCATGGCGCGATGGTACTCGGCCGGGCCGGCGCCGCGGGGCCGTCGACCACCAGGAGGTGCGGTCCGGCGACGCTTCGGCCCGGCAGCAGGACCGCGCTGCCGAGCGGGCCCCGCCGTCGCCCTGACAGCCGGACGCCGCGCTCCCGGGCAGCAGCCGCCCAGGCGCCGAGCCCCCCCGCCGGCCGCAGGTACAGCGCGCACGGACCCTCGCCGTCGCGCGCGAGCGATCCCGCAAGCCGCCCCTCCGTGTTGGGCTCCGCGAGCACCAGCGTGCCGCCCGGGAGCGATGCGCCACGGCGCAGTCGCGTGAGGGCGCCGAGGTGCGCGTCGGGGTGGGCGTCGCCGTCGCCGAGGGATGGGTCGGGCGCGAACAGCCATGGATCGAGCTCCTGCTCGGATCGGTCGAGCTCAACCGTCGACCATGCGACCCCGACCAGCGCGAGCGGGGCTTCAGGAGCGTCGGGCGCGGGCTGCGGGACGGACGCGCCGCCGCTGGCGGGTTCGAACACCAGGCGGCCATCGGGTGCCGGGTCGTCGCGCGGCCCCTCGCGGCGCCACGGGACGACCTCGAGGGCGTCGTCCCCCAGGTCGAACCGCCATGCCCTGCCGCCGATCGGCACGGGCTGTTGGCCCAGCCGTCGAGCGAGGTCGTCCGCGAGCTCGTCCGGGTTGGCTGCCTGCCAGGTGAGGCGCGCCCAGCGGGTGCTGGTCATCGAGCCTGGCCCGTCATCGACCAGCCGTCATCGTGGGCAGCCACGCCAGCTGCCGCGGCCCGCGTGCACCCACCGGCCCTGCCGGAGGTCGCGCCGTCCCACGGTCCGCCTGGTGCGCCCGATCGACGTCTGGCGTCCCTGAATGCAGCACCGTCAGGTCCGTCCAGCGGTCGGAGCGCCGGCAGGGCCGCTGGGTGCGCGCGCACAGCGGTCGGAGCGCCGGCAGAGCGAGATGGCGACGGGCGTGCGAAGTCCGGTGGCTCATCGGACCGGCAACGTCTCGAGCAGCAGGTCGGGCGACTCGCCCACCGAGCGGAACCCAAGCCGCTCGTACAGGCGGATGGCGCTGTCGTTGCCGCTGAACACGCCGAGGTACGGCCGGCCCGGCTCGACTGCCGCGGCGCTGGCGATCGCCTGGCGCGTCGCGAGGGCCGCCAGCCCGCGGCCGCGGAACCCGGGCAGCGTGCCGATCGACGAGAGGTACGTCCAGCCGTCGAACGTGGTCGACTTGGCGACAGCGGCCGCGGCTCCGTCGACTCGGACCAGCACCAGCACGACCCTCGGGTCCGGGAGCGTGCGCTCCAGGTCGGCCGCCAGCTCCGCAGCGCGCGCCAGGGACGCCCCGAACGACAGGGCGAGCACGAGGCCAGCGTCCTCGAGATCGAGCGGCCGCGCGTCCTCGGGCCGCACGAACGGATGCAGCGTCACACCCTGGGGCGGCTCGCCGGGGCGCACAGGCGGCGCGGCCTCCGGTTCGGCCATCACCATGAGGTGCCCGCCGCCCACGTCGATGAAACCGTTGCCCTGCAGGCGCAGCGCGAGGTCGGGCGGGCCGGCGTGGACGGGCGACGGCCACACGTGGGGCTGCCGCCCGAGGATCGCGAACAGGGCAAGGGTCTCGGCCAGCCGGCGGTCGAAGGCAGCCGGGTCGTCGGGCCAGCGAACCGCCTGGAGGCGGTTCCAGAACGGCTCCCGGTCGCGCCGGTCGTGGAGCAGGAGGGCGTCTCCCAGGTCACGCGTCTCGCGCGACGGGATGGCATGGGCGAGGAGCTCGTGCCGCTCGATGGCGGTCATGGTGGCTGCGTCGATGGCAAGACGGCGGGTCACGGGCCAACCATAGCGGGATTGGCGACGACCCCGGCGCGGAGGGTCGGACGATGCGACGGGCGCCTCCGCACAAAGGCAGCCGCTCGGGTGGGAGGGGCCCATGCGCGGAAGGACACGCGCGGAGGCCCCGGTCGCTTCGTCCGGCAAGCCCTTCCGCGGAGCAGTCCTTCTCGCTGGCGAAGCCGCCGCCGCGGCGGCCGATGTCAGTGCCGGTGCAGGACGATCGCGCTGGCACCGGAGGGCAGGTCGACCAGTTCGGGCACGGGCAGGCCCGCGGAGGAGAACCAGCCGAGCGCCTCGGAGGCCGTGACCAGCCGCGTCCCCTGGACGGCTTCGTCGAGCTGGAAGCCCGCGATCAGCTCACCCTGCGGCGAGTGCAGCTCGTCGGGGTCCGTGGGCAGGTGCCAGTCGAGCGCGACGAGCCAGCCGCCCGGCCGGACGGCCTCCCACGCCGAGCGCAGCGTGCCGCTCGGGTCAGGCAGCTGGTGGAGGGCGTACTGGAAGTAGACGAGGTCGGCCTCGTTGGCGTGGCCGACCGCGACCATCGACCCCTGCTCGACCGTGATCCGGTCGGCGAGGCCCGCCTCGGCAACGTTGTCGCGCGCCCGCTCGACCGAGTCGGGCTCGAACTCGATGCCCGTCAGGGCGATGCCGGGGAAGCGCTGGGCCATCGCGATCAGCCAGCGACCGCCGCCACAGTGCACGTCGATGGCGCGCGAGCCAGGCCGAAGGTCCGCGGCGAGCTGCGGGAAGGTGCCCAGCACCTCGGTGAAGAACACCGCCACGTCCTGGACCGTCAGCCGCTCGATCGCGATGCGGTACCGGTCTGGCCGGGCGCTGTTCGACCGGCCCGTGCGGAAGACCGCGGGCAGGGCGTCGTAGTCGAGGCTGCCGACGGCGGCGAACTGGAACTGGCCGCCCAGGAACTCCGGCCGGTTGGCGTCGAGCAGGATCGCGGCCACGTCAGCGGGGATCACGATCCGGCCACCGACCACCTCGACCAGGCCGTGCGCGTCCGCGCCCCAGGCCCATCGGGCGGTCAGCGACGGCTCGGTGCCGCACCTCGCGGCCAGGGCGCCCGCGGTGAGCCCGGCGCGGCCCGCATCGCGGAGCGCATCGAAGAGCCCGAGCTCCAGGCCCAGGAACACGTACCAAGTCCTGTAGAAGCCGCCGAGGCTGGCGACGAGCTCTTCGAAGCGGTCGTCGAGGCGCATGCCCGGATTGTGACATGCGACGATGGCTCCCCGGCATGCCGGGCGGTCGCCGCCCGGTCGCGGATGCGGCATCAGCCGGCACGCAACCACGCTGGCGCCGCGCGTGTTGAACAGGTGTGATGGACGACCCGACCCTCGCCGACGCCCTCGCCCGCGATCTCGACGCCGCCTTCGAGCCGCTCGTGCGCGCCCACGCCGATCGCTGCTACGCGATCGCGCTGCGCGTCCTGGGCAATCCCCACGACGCCGAAGAGGTGGCGCAGGACGCGCTCGTCCGCGCCTACCGCGCCCTGGCGGGGTACGAGGAGGCGCGGATCCGCGACATCCGGCTCCGTCCATGGCTGGCGACGATCGTCGTCAACCAGTGCCGCAACCGCCTCCGACGGGGCCGCCCCGCGACCACGCCGCTCGATGGCCTGGCCGAGATCGGGCGTGAACCCGCAGCCCCGGCGGAGCACGGACCAGTCGCCGTGGCCGAGCAGTCCGCTGAGCGCGAGCAGCTGGCGAGGCTCCTCGCCGCCCTGCCCGAGCGCTATCGGGTGCCGGTGGTGCTCCGGCACGTGGACGACCTCTCGTACGCGGAGCTGGCCGAGGTCCTCGGCCGGCCCGAGGGCACGGTCAAGGCCCAGGTCCACCGAGGGCTCGCGATGCTGCGGACCGCCGTGGCGGAGGCGGGACTCGAGGAGGTGATCGCATGATGGCGGATCGGTATCTCGAGACGGCGGCTTCGGACGCCTCCCCGGGCCTGCTCTCGGGCCTGGCCGAGCCGGCGCCCGCGGGCCTGGCGGACGACGTGCTGGTCGAGGTCGGCCTGGCCGACCGGATCGCCCCGGTCGCCGCGGCCATCGGGACGCTGTGGGTGGCCTGGAACGGGCGCGGGATCGCGTCCGTCGACCTGGGCGATGACGGCCCGACGGCGGCCGCCGAGCACGAGGCTCGGACCGGGCGCCGGACGCTGCTCGCCGACGCGCTGCCGCCCGCGCTGGCCTCGGCCGTCTCGCGCCGCCTGGCTGGAGACCGCCACGTGCCGATCGGGCTCGACCTGCGGGGTCGCACGCCCTTCGAGGTCGCGGTCTGGCGGAAGGCGCTCGAGATCCCGTTCGGCGAGGTGCGCCCGTACGGCTGGATCGCCGCTGAGATCGGCAACCCGAGGGCGGTCCGGGCCGTGGGCACCGCGCTCGGCCACAACCCTGTGCCCCTGGTGGTCCCCTGCCACCGCGTCGTCCGCTCCGACGGGTCGATCGGCAACTACTCGCTCGGCGGGCCTCGCAACAAGCGGGCGATCCTCGCGGCGGAGGGCCTGGACCCGGCGGCGCTCGAGGACGCCGCGCATCGGGGCGAGCGCCTGGTGGGCTCGGACACCACGCACATCGTCTGCTGGCCCACGTGCCGCCACGCCCGTCGGGTCGCGCCCGGGCACCGCGTGACGTTCCACTCGCTGCGCGAGGCCGACGCCCGGGGCTTCCGGCCGTGCAGGGTGTGCCGCCCGGTCGCGGCGGCCTAGCTGTCGCGGCCGCCGCCCGCTCCAACCTGCGCGCTACCCCCGCTCGAATCCCTGCGCCGGCCACGGCTCGCAGCGCAGCGGGCGGTCGTGGCGGTAGCCCATCGCGTAGTCGGCCTGGATCAGGGTGTGGAGCTGGCTCGTGCCCTCGTAGATGACCGCGGCCTTCGAGTT
>JAJYMP010000237.1 GCA_021786915.1 Chloroflexota bacterium | reverse complement strand
CAACGAGGCCGGGCCGGACGTGCGGATGCGCTCGACGAAGTTGATCGCCGCGATCTCGTCGGTCTCCGTGAGCAGGATCCCGAACCGGGCGGGGCCGCTTCGGGTCAGGTGGTCGGTGGTGCGGGCCATCCGGCGCAGGCACTGGGCCGTCTCGTGCAGCGTGTGGTGGGCGACCTCCCGGCCCCACGCCTGTGGGATCTCGGCCATCCCGTCAAGGTCCAGGATCACCACCGTCATCGGCCGCTTGTAGCGGGTGGCGCGCGCCACCTCGGTGATGACGAGCTTGCGCCAGAACTCGGGGCCCTCGAGACCGGTCAGCGGGTCAGTCCAGCCGGCAGGTTCAGGGAGTCCCGCCGTGTCAATGGTCACTGGCTCGGCCATGGTCATCGCGTCGTCTCTCCCTCGAATCGACAGTGGTCGGTTGTCCCCCGACGACGTGCCCGCATCGTCGCGGGCAGGGCGCCTGCGCACCACAGGACTTTCGTACGGGGTGGGCCATTCGAGGGTGGCCAAGTGGACGCGCGGGCCATCGGCAGGCGCGACGCAGCGCGCGGCTCGATCGGCCCTTCGGGTGTCGATCGGCCCTTCGGGTTGACGCGCAGGCATGCCTCCGATACCGTCCCAAGCACCGATGCACACCATCTATCTCTTTATCTGCCCGGCATGACCGTTCCCGGAGCCTAGGCCCGGGTCCGCGGGTCGTGCCGGGTGCAGCAGAGGTCGCAGACCTCTGCTTTTTCTTTTCCGCGAGCGCACTCCCAACCCAGCAAGGAACCAACCGATGTTCGTGGTGATGCGGACCGGAGCCGCCGAGGCCGAGGTCAACGGCGTCAAGGGCCTGATCCTGGCCGAGGGCCTGACACCGTTCGAGAACCCCGGCGCGGACCGGACCGTGATCGCGGTGGTGGGCGAGATCGGCAAGCGCCGCGAGCAGCTGCGCGGGCGCCTCGAGACCCTGCCGGGCGTGGCGCAGGTCCAGACGATCACGAAGCCGTACAAGCTGGTCAGCCGCGAGTTCCATCCCGAGAACACCGTGATCCGCGTGCTGGACACGGCGGTCGGCGATGGCGGCCTGACGGTGATGGCCGGGCCCTGCTCCGTGGAGAGCCGCGACCAGCTGTTCGAGACGGTCGACCATGTCGCCGCGCACGGCGCCACGATCATCCGCGGCGGCGCCTTCAAGCCGCGCACCAGCCCGTACTCGTTCCAGGGCCTGGGCGTGGAGGGCCTGCGCTACCTGGCCGAGTCGCGGGCGCGGACTGGCCTGCCCGTGATCACCGAGGTCATGGAGCCCAACCAGGTCGACATCGTCGCCGAGTACGCCGACATCCTCCAGATCGGCACGCGCAACATGCAGAACTTCTCGCTCCTGCTCGCGTGCGGGCGCGCCGGGCGGCCCGTGATGCTCAAGCGGGGCTTCGGCGCCACGATCGAGGAGTGGCTGATGGCCGCCGAGTACATCGCGTCGGCCGGCAACAGCCAGATCATCCTGTGCGAGCGCGGCATCCGGACGTTCGAGACGAGCACGCGCAACACGCTCGACCTCACCGCCGTGCCCCTGATCCACCACCTCACGCACCTGCCTGTGGTCGTCGACCCGTCGCATGCCACGGGCAAGCGCTGGCTGGTCAAGCCGCTCGCGATCGGCGCGGCGGCGGTCGGTGCGGACGGGATCATGGTCGAGGTCCACCCGCGGCCCGACGAGGCGCTGTCCGACGCCGAGCAGCAGCTGGACTTCCCGGGGTTCGACTCGATGATGGCCGCCATCACTGCGGTCCACGAGCACGTCCGCGACCTCCACGGCGACCTGCTCCCCACTCCCGGGAATGGGCAGGGCTGACCTGATGGACGACCTGGTCGTCCGTCCCGCCGCGCGCCTGCGCGGCCGTCCTGCGCTGCCCGGTGACAAGTCGATCTCCCACCGCGCGCTGCTCCTCGCGCTGCTGGCCGAGGGCGAGAGCCGCATCACCGCCGCCGGCGACGGCGAGGACGTCCGCTCGACCGCGGGCGTCGTGCGGGCCCTGGGCGCGACGGTCGAGCGCGTGGCCGAGCACGGCGGGCGCGTCGACTACCGCGTGGTGTCGCCCGGCGGGAGCGCACTCGCCGAGCCCGACGGGGTCCTCGACTGCGGCAACTCCGGCACGACGACGCGGCTCGTCGCGGGGCTGCTCGCCGGGCGGCCGCTGTTCGCGGTCCTCGACGGCGACGCCTCGCTCAGGCGGAGGCCGATGGGCCGTGTCGTGGAGCCCCTGCGGGCCATGGGAGCCTCGTTCGCCGGTCGTGGCGGCGCCACGCTGCTGCCCCTCGCGGTGACCGGGTGCGCCGCGCCCCGGCCGATCGACTACACGACGCCCGTCCCGTCTGCGCAGGTGAAGTCGGCGATCCTCCTGGCGGCCCTGGCGGCGCCCGGCGAGACCCGCGTGACGGAGGCGATCGCCACCCGGGACCACACCGAGCGGATGCTCCGCGCGCGCGGCGTCCCGGTGACCGAAGCCACGCTTGACGACGGCCGCCACGAGGTCCGGCTGGCCGGCCCCGCGCTCGTGGCCGCCGTCGACGAGACCGTTCCCGCGGACCCGTCGGGCGCGGCGTTCTGGCTGGTGGCTGGCGCGATCCACCCCGATGCCGAGCTGCAGCTCGAAGGTGTCAGCACGAACCCGACCAGGCGTGCCATCATCGACATCCTGCGGCGCATGGGCGCCGACATCGAGGAGCGCAGCCGGCCGGCGCCACGGGGTGCCGACGGCGAGCCCCTCGCCGACCTGGTGGTGCGGTCGAGCCGGCTCCGGGCCGTGGACCTCGGCCCGGCCGAGGTTGCGGCGGCGATCGACGAGATCCCGGTGCTGTGCCTGGCCGCTGCCGCCGCAGACGGAACGACGCGGATCCGCGGCGCCGGGGAACTGCGGCACAAGGAGTCCGACCGGATCGCCGGGATCGCGGCCGGGCTGGGGGCCCTGGGCGCGCGCGTGCGCGTCGAGGGCGACGACATCGAGATCGATGGCGGGCGTCGGCTGGTCGGCGCCGTCACCGAGACACTGGACGACCACCGGCTCGCGATGACGTTCGCCGTCGCGGGCCTCATCGCCGAAGGCGAGACGACCGTGCTCCGACCCGGGTCGGCGGCCATCTCGTACCCAGGCTTCTTCCGCGAACTCGAAGGGGTGCGTGCATGACGAAGCGAGTCGTCCTCATCGGCCATCCGGTGGCCCACTCGCTGTCGGGCGCGATGCAGCAGGCGGCGTTCGACCACCTCGGCATCGACGCCCGCTACGAGCTCTGGGATCGCCCCCCGGCCGACCTGGCGGAGACGGTCGCGGAGCTGCGCACCGACGACTTCCTGGGCGCCAACGTCACGATCCCCTACAAGGAGCGGGTCGTGCCGATGGTGGACCGGCAAACCGAGGAGGCGCACGCCACCGGCGCCATCAACACCCTCACCCGCGACGGGCGCAAGCTCGTCGGCCACAACACCGATGTGGCGGGCTTCAAGGTTGCCCTCGACCGGATGGTGGGCCGCCAGAAGATGCCCCGATATGCGGTGGTGCTGGGGGCCGGCGGCGGCGCTCGGGCCGTCGTGTACGGGCTCATCCGCGAGGGCTTCCAGCGCGTGGTGGTGTTCAACCGCCACCTCCACCGCGGCGAGCAGATGGTCAAGCACTTCGGGCGCTCGGCCGCGCACATGGACCTGCGCGCGATGCCCTGGCACGAGTCGATCATCGAGGCCGAGCTCTCCAAGGCCAAGGTCCTGGTCAACGCCACCTCGATCGGCCTGGCCGACGATCTCTCGCCCATCCCTGCCGAGATCCTCACCCCCGACCTGATGGTGCTGGACCTGATCTACAAGCAGACCCGGCTCCTCCGCGAGGCGGCCTCGGCCGGCTGCACGACAGCGGACGGCGAGCTCATGCTCCTCCACCAGGGAGCGGCCGCCTTCACCCTGTGGACCGGCCAGCCGGCACCCGTCGAGGCCATGCACGAGGCCCTCACCGCGGCGCGCGCCGGCGGCGTCACCTCGAATGAGGGCGAGCCCGGCGCGGTCCAGGCCGCGGGCGCCTGAGCGGGACCAGAGGACACGGCGTGGACCGCTTCCGGTTCATCACGGCGGGCGAGAGCCACGGGCCCGCGCTGGGCGTGGTGGTCGAGGGCGTGCCCGCGGGCCTCTCGATCACCGAGGACGGCCTCGAGGTCGACCTCGCCCGGCGCCAGCGCGGATATGGCCGCGGCGCCCGGCAGGCGATCGAGAAGGACCACGCCCGGATCCTGTCCGGCGTCCGCCACGGACGGACGCTCGGCTCGCCGATCCTGCTCGAGGTGGCCAACCGCGACTGGGAGAACTGGACCCGCGTGATGCAGGTGGGCCGTCTGTCCGAGGGTGAGGCCGCGGAGCTGGCGGCGCTCGCCGAGGGCGGGACCAAGCGAGCCCAGCCGATCACCCGCGTCAGGCCCGGCCACGCCGACCTTGCGGGCGCCCTCAAGTACGGCTTCAACGACGTGCGCAACGTGCTGGAGCGCTCGTCCGCGCGGGAGACCGCCGCCCGGGTGGCCGCCGGGGGCATCGCCCGCGCGTTCCTGCGCGAGCTCGGGATCGAGGTCTGGTCGTTCACCGCCGAGGTGGGCGGCGTGGCGGTGGACCCGGCGCGCTGCACCCGCTCGCGCGAGGACGCCGACGCCTCGCCGCTCCGCTGCCCGGATGCCGAGGCAGAGGCCGCGATGATCGCCCGCATCGACGAGGCGCGCAGCGGCGGCGACACGGTGGGCGGCGTGTTCGAGGTGGTGGTCCACGGCGCGCCCATCGGCCTGGGCAGCTACGTGCACTGGGACCGCCGTCTCGACGCGGCGCTCGCGGCCGCGGTCATGAGCATCCAGATCGTCAAGGGCGTCGAGTTCGGGCTGGGGTTCGAGCAGACCCGCCGGTTCGGGTCGCAGGTCCACGACGCGATCGACGGGCGGCGAGACGACGGCAGCTGGATCCACCGCACCAACAATGCCGGAGGCCTCACCGGCGGCGTCACCAACGGCGAGCCGATCGTGATCCGCGGGGCGGTCAAGCCGATCTCCACGCTGGCCCGCCCGCTGCCCACGTCGGACCTCATCACCGGCGAGCCGGTCGACCGGGCGCACTACGAGCGCAGCGACATCTCGGTCGTGCCCGCGGCGGGCGTCATCGGCGAGTCGATGGTGATGCTCACGCTCGCCCGCTTCGTGCTCGAGAAGACGGGTGGCGACTCGATGGCCGAGGTGGTCGACAACCTGCGCCGGTTCCGCGAGCGAATCGCCGCCCAGCCGGCCCCGCCCGTCCCCGGTGACGGATCGGGCGGGCACGCCGCCGGGGCATAGGCGCGTGGACCTCGTCCTGGTGGGGCTTCCCGGCAGCGGCAAGACGGCCGTCGGGCGGCGGTTGGCGTCACGTCACGGGGCGACCTTCATCGACCTCGATGACGAGATCGAGCGGGCCTCGGGCGCGCGTGTGCCGGAGATCTTCGCGGACGAGGGCGAGGCCGGGTTCCGGCGCCGCGAGCGAGCGGCCGTGGCGGCGCTCGGGCCGGCTGACGCGGGTTCGGCGCTCCGGCGCGTGATCTCGCCCGGCGGCGGGGCGGTCGTGGACCCGCGCAACCGCTGGTCCCTGTTCCGCGGGCGCCGCGTGGCGTGGCTCGACGTGCGCCCCGAGGTGATCGCGCAGCGGCTCCGGCGCTCCCCCGTGGCGCGGCC
>JAJYMP010000070.1 GCA_021786915.1 Chloroflexota bacterium | reverse complement strand
ATCCGGGCCATTGCAGAAGGCCTGCGGGCCATCCACGCGATCGCCGTCGACGACTTCCCGGCACACTGGACGGCGGAGGTGTGGGTCGGGCGCCGACCGCCATCGCTGGAGCCACGCCCGCCGATCCACGAGCCCGTGCTCGTCCACGGGGACGCCTGCGCGCCGAACACGCTCATCTCGGCGTCGGGCGCCTGGACCGGCAACGTGGACTTCGGCGACCTCGCGGTGGGCGATCGCTGGGCGGACCTGGCAATCGCCTCGCTGAGCCTCGACTGGAACTTCGGCGCAGGGCATCAGGGCGAGTTGTTCGACGCCTACGGGATCGAGCCCGACGAGGAGCGCATCCGTTACTACCGCGAGCTCTGGCACCTCGCGTCGTGACGCCGCCGGCCGGCGGTCCGGCTCCGGACGCCCCACGCGCGGAGGCAGCTCGTCGCGTGGAGATCCTGGGTCTGCAGGACCTGACCGCCTTCGAGCGAGGGGATGACCTGGAGCGTTCATCTTGGATCAGACGGGGTCATACCGCTTACCCCGCTCGCTCGAGCCTCGTCCCCGTCTGCACCGCATCGAGGGCCCTGAGCGCGATCTCCCCCCTGACCTCGCCTGCCAGTCCGAGCGGTTCGAGCGGCAGCGTCATCTCCGGTGGGACGATCCGGTCGAGCCCGTACCGGATCGCAGCCGCGGACCAGCGGTAGCGCAACTCCCGAAAGCCCAACACCGCGATCTCGTCGAGGAGCGCGAGGGCCAGCCCCTGGCGCGCACGGTCGTCACTGTCGCGCCAGAGCGCGCCGAGGTTCCGGATGTACGAGCGGATCTGTGCGCCATCGAGGTGGGCACCGCTCAACGCCGGCTCCCGGGCCGCTGCCTCCTCGGCGTCGAGCCGCCGCATCGTCGCCTGCCAGGTCGCGACGTCGCGGGTCTCCTCCAACCGGCGCGTCGCCTCGCTCCTCGCCCGGGCGATCCGCGCCAGCGCCAGCTGGTCGATCGTCTGGCCGCGCTCGGCGGCGAGGCCGGCGGCCACCCGCTCGACGAGCGCGTCGTCGACCAGTCCGACCTCTTCCAGCAGCCGTCCCACCAGCGCCTCGTACCAGGCCTGCGGGTACGAGTCGCCGGCGGTCGCGCCGTGACGGCCCCGCACGGCGCCCATCGTCGGGCGCGCCTCGCGAAAGGCATCGCACACCGGTGCCGCGTGCCGGTGGCGCGCGTTGTGCCCGTGCAGGGGCAGGCCGCAGGACGCACAGCTGAGCTTGAGCGCGTAGCAGCGGCGCTGCGCGATGCCCGGGACGCGCGTGCGCCGCGCCTCGCGCCGGCTCTGCACCAGGTTCCAGGTGTTCATGTCGATCTCGGCGCCGAGGTGGAAGCCCTGGCCGTCGGTGAGCCGGCCGAGGTAGATCGGGTTGCGCAGGACGTGGCGGACGGTGTGGACGGTTAGGCCCAGCGTCGCCGCCACCTCGTGGTCCGGCTGGCCGGCCGCGCTCAGCTCGAACGTCCGGTGCACCGTCGGCATGGCGGCCTCGTCGACCGTGAGCAGCTTGGCCGCGTCCCTCCGGTACCCGAGGGGTGGCTGCCCGCCGGGGTCGCCCTTCGAGCGGCGCTTCTCCGCGAGGCCGGACCGGATGTTCCGCGCCAGGTCGCGGGAGTACACCTCGGCCGCGGTGAGCTTGTCGACGAGGCGCTCCCAGTCGTCCGGGTCGGAGGTGAGGATCTTGTCATCGCAGATCAGGATCACCACGCCCGCGCGGTGGAAGAACCGCCGGTAGTGGAGGGCGAGCTGGAGATCCCGCAGAAACCGGGAGGTGTAGCCGACGAGGAGCACGTCGTACAGGCCGGCCTCGGCCGCCCGCAGCATGGTCTGGAAATCGATCGTCCGGGTGGCCGGCGGATCCTCCATCGAGTCGGCGCCCGACCAGCCCGATTTCAGCACCATCCAGGAGCGCCCCGTGTCGAGGAGGCCGTAGCGCTCGATGGCGCGATCCTGCATGGTCCGCTGGGCGCCCGGGCCGTACTTATCCTGCTGCCTGGCGGACGACTCGCGCAGCCAGCGCGCGGCTCGCAGGCCGCGCAGGTCCTCGAGCCGTCGGGGCAGGCCAGCGGGGTTCACGCCGCCTGCTCCCGACCGTCAGCGCCGCTCACCCGCGCGCTCCCCTCGCCCTCGGCCGCGCGTTGCTCGATCGCGCGGAGGGCGCGCACGATGGCCACCAGGAGCGGGTCGAGGGGTGCCGGCTCGGGCTGCATCTCCGGTGGCTGTGCTGTCACCCGGGAACCTTGTGCAGGTTCCGCGTCCTGTCAAGAGGGGAGTCGGGCCGATTTTCGAGGGCCGGCCGCTGGCATCCGCGGGCCGGCTCCCGGGTCGGGTGGTCGTCCCGCCCGCCGCGCGCAGCGCAAGCTCCGCTCCGGCCCCGGCCAGGCGCCACATCACCGGCCGAGCACGCGGCTCGCCGCGAGGTGGCCGAGAGCGACTTCGACCTCCGACGAGGTTGTCTCGGCTCCGGATGTCGTCCGCTCCGGTGTGGGCAGCCGTTCGGTGCCGCCCGCCTGAGCTGTCGGCCATGTCGTGCCACCTGCCTGCGTCGCAACGCCTGTGGGACAGCACACACCAGTCGGGCGTGGGTCGCCAACCGCTCCCTTGGCTCGTTTGGCTGGTGCGCCTCATGCGGGCCGTGGTCGCCGGTGCGCCCGCCGCTCCGCCGCCGTCCGACCGATGCGACGGGATCGCTGCAGAGCAGGCATGGAGACGCGGTTCACTTGACACGGGCTCGGCGGCGGCCGACATCGGTCGCATGCCACCGACCGATCCGTACCTGACCACGCGCGAGGTGGCCGATGCGCTCGGCGTGACGACCGAGCGTGTCCGGCAGCTCATCCGCGCGCGACAGCTACGAGCATCGGTCCGACGGACCGGCACCCGATCCCTGTTCAGGATCCGACGGTCCGATCTCGATGACTACCTCGCCGGTCACGTCCTGGACTCGTTTCGCGACGATTGGGAGTGACAGCCGCGCCGACGTGGCGGCACGCCCGCTGGCCCTGTCCTCCTGCGACCGGCCTCCGCGGCGCCGGAAACGGCCGCCAGGCCGAAGTGGGGCGAGCAGCGGGGACGCCCCCGCACCCCACGACGAGGCGCTCCGTGGGTGGCGACACTGATCCAGGCAGCACGTCGGCTGCTCTCCCGCGATTGTCGCGGCACCTCGCCTGTGCGACCCTTGGCCCGGTCACCCTTCGAGCCGGTGCAGTGAGCATGCGACGGATGCCCTCGGTCAGCCCTGCGCGCCTTGGCCCGCTGCTGCTCTCGGCCGCGCTCGTCGGCGCCTGCGGTGGTGCGTCGCCGCGGGCCGCCCCGCCAGGGACTACACCGCTGCCCGCGGCCAGTGTCGCGCCGATCGCCCGCGCCGCCGGGGCGCCGACCGGGGTGCCGGCCGCGCTCGGCAGCGCGCCGGACCCGACGCCGGCCGCGCGCACGGCCCCGCCCTGTCCGGATCCGTCGGTCGATCCCGCCGGGTCGTCGGTGGTGATCCTCGACTGCTTCCCGGGACCGTCGGCTCGACAGCCGGACGGGGCGCGGGTCACGGTGCCGCAGGGCGCCGACACCGCGGCCTCGGCGAACCTGGCGGTGAGCGGCACGCGCCTCGTGATCGCCAACGACTCGTTCCTGGCCGTCTACACGCGGACCGGTGTGCTCCTCGACACGACCTACTGGGATCAGATCTTCGCCTCGCTTACCGGCGCCGACTGGGGCTACACCGCCGGCTGGGTCACCTTCGATCCCGCCTCGCAACGCTTCTTCGTCGGCGTCATGGGCCGCGAGTTCCCG
The DNA here is from genome assembly GCA_021786915.1 of Chloroflexota bacterium. Next base: position 1,911 of record JAJYMP010000070.1, on the reverse strand, counting down.
GCGGCCGGCTGCCTCGCGATCACCTGCGCCGGCGCGGTCCTCGTGGCGGTCTCGAGGACCGCCACGCCCTCCTCGGTGGGCCCGACCGACTGGTACCGCTACCGGTTCAACGGCGACATCAGCCGGCTCCCCGGCGGCGTGGTGCACCATCCGGGAGCCATGATCGACGACCCGGTCCTCGCGGTCTACCGGGGCTGGCTGCTCATCTCGAGCACGGTGATGAGCATCGGCCCGCACCAGTTCATCTACCCCGAGCAACTGCGCGTGATCCCCCTCGCGCCGCTGCTGCGCGGCGGTTCGGTGACGACGTGGCGCGATTTCGTGGCCTGGCGCGATCCCGCCAGCGGCCAGCCGTCGTTCCGGGTGCTGCCCGCGCTGATGGTCTCGGATGCGCCGGTCCTCTACCTTGTCGGCCACGCCAACTGCGGATTCAACGTCTGGTCGATCGACCTGGCGGCACCGGCGCCGAGTCCGCAGGTGTGGCCGGTCCCGGCCAGTGGGCCGCTGGGCGCCTGCGGGCCGCTCGATCCGATCCCCCAGCCGGGCACTGCGCTGCCGCTCGACCCGGGCGACACCGCCATGCGTGCGGTCCCTATCTTCCGGGACGGCCGGTTGTGGATGGCCAAGGAGAACGGGGCCCCCTACGGCACCGGGGTGGGGGTGGCGACCTGGGCCGAGGTCGACCTCCGCGGCGGGCTCGCCCACGCGACCCTGGTCCAAGCGGGCCGCGAGCAGATCGCGGGGACCTGGGTGACGCACCCCTCCATCATGGTCACGCGCTCGGGCACGATGCTCCTTGCCTTCCAGCTGGGTGGCCCCAAACGTTTCGCGTCGCTCGCGCTCGCTGCGCGGCAACCTGCCGATCCCCTGGGCGGGCTGCGCCGACCGCGCATCCTCAAGGCGGGGAGCGCCACGCTGGCTGGCGCGGCCGGCGCCACTGGCCAGAACCTCTCGAACGTCCAGGACTTCGGCAAGAGCGCGCTCGCGCTCGACCCGCTCGACGGCACCGCGTGGGTGATCGGTCAGTACGTGGGCAACCCCGAGCGCTGGACGACCTGGATCGCGCACATCCGGTAGGCGCGAGGTCGTCCCGACGCCGGGTGGCCGCGCGGACCCCCTGCGAGCGGTATCACGCGTGCGGGTTGGCCGTTGACTGGCCCCCCCCGCAGGCGTCCCATCGGCGGCCCGGCTGGCCCAACCGCGCGGGATACATGGCGTGCTCCACGGACTCGAGCTTGTCCACGGTGAAGGCGTGGCAAGGATCTCCGCCGACGCGCGCCTCGAGCACCCAGGCGCTCACCACTCTGCGTCGGCGTCGGGCACGAGCCCCACGCGACGGAGGCTGGCAGGGAGCGGGGTCCGCTCGTCGTCGGGCAGGGCCCACCAGCGCTCCACCGCGTCGACGATGGCCAGCAGCCCCGACCCAGGCATAGCCCGCAGGCGCGCGACGAGCGCGGGACCGTCGATCTCCCACCTGGCGGCGAGCCCGTCGGGGAGCGTGTCCTCGATCTCCACCGGGAGCACCCATGCGGACCCCGCGTCGAGGAGCGCCCCCTGCAGGACTTCGCAGAGCGCCCCCGCCTCGCCCTCCGAGAGGCGGGCCGCCCGCAGCTCCCGCCGGAGCACGGTGTAGTAACGCTCGAGATCGCGTGCTGCGACCGCGCCGCGCGAGGGATGGTCCCAGCACCGGCGCACCGTCAGGGCCTGCGCCAGGATGCCGGAGGTGAACTCGACGAGCGGTGTCGGAGCTGGCATGTCGATCCTCTGCTTGCCGTGGGCCATCCGCGGCGCACCGGGATAGTCGGCACGATTCCGGATCGCGCAAGGGGTTGGCGGCGGCAGTCCCCGGCCGTTACGGTCGGGGGCCGGCAGCCGGTGCGGTCGTCCCGCGCGTCTGGGCGGGCGCCACCG